>CAZOLD010000046.1:0-9288 GCA_964580595.1 uncultured Eubacterium sp. | reverse complement strand
AAAAAAACACCCCCACCCTTGCCCGATGGGGTTTTTGTGGGGGGGCCCCAACCGGTTTTTGGGGGGCGGGCGCCAGGGCGCCGCCCCCCTATTCCCGTTACTCCAATGTGAACTTGTTCACCTCGTCGTTTAATTGGCTCGCTATGCCCATGTTGGAGTTGGCCTCATGCCCGATATCCCCAACCCTGTGGGTCAAATCCGCGGACATTTCCGTCACGTTCGCGACGCCTTTCGCGCTCTCGTCCACCGCGACGTTTACCGCCTCGATTGACTCCTTGATGCCCTCAATGTTCGTGCGGAGCTGCTCGCTCGCGCTTGCGAACTGCTGCATCATGCGGTTCATCTCCTCAATGTCGTTCTGATAATTATCGCTGGTCTTGAGGAGCTTGTCATACCCGGTGATCGCCGTCTCGTCCATGAAGCTTAACATCGCCTCCGCGTGCTGCGCAAGTTCATTCACCGTCTCAATGACGCCCGCGCTCACGCGCTGGATCTGCGCCGCGCTTCCCGCGGAATCTGACGCAAGCTTCCCGATCTCATCCGCCACGACAGCGAAGCCCTTCCCGGCCTCTCCTGCGCGCGCCGCCTCAATGTTCGCGTTCAGCGCCAGCAAGTTTGTCTGCTCGGTAATTTTTATGATGTTCTCGCTCAGCTCGCTGATCCGCTCCACTTCCTTCGACTTCTCGATTTTCTCGTTCATGGCTTTTGCCATCTCCTGCGCCAATGCCCGAGCGCGCGCCTGTTCCGCCTTCGCCTTCTCATGGATTGCCGCCGCCTTCTTGCTCGTCTCCGCGGAAGACTCCTCTCCCTTCGCCGCTCTTTCCGATATGGCCTCCGCCGCGCCGGAAATCTCCCCCATCATGTCATTGATCTGGCCTAGAGAAGCGTTCGTCTCTTCCATTGCCGCGCTCATTTCCTCCATGGTCGCGGACACGTCGGTGATGCTCACCTCCGCGCCCGAGAGGTTCTCCACGACATTTTTGGAGGATCCGTTAAGCCGCGCGGAGCCGCCCGCGATGTTCAGCATGATCTCCCGTATGTACTCCAGCAGGCTGTTCACGTTCCCGGCGATCAGCTCCAGCTCATCCCCCGTCGTGATCTCCAGCTTCTTTGTCAGATCGCCCTTGTTATGCACAAGGTCGTAAATTTTCCTGTTCACCGTGCGCAGGTTCCTCATGATCCGCCCGACCAGGATGTTCAGCATCAAGATGGAGACGGCCAGGCAGACGACCGTGATGACAAAGATGCGGTTGCGGTTTTCTTGAAGCCTCCTTACGACGGAGGACGCGTCGTAATCACAGCCTAGGATGCTCACGACGTCGCCATCGCTGTTCAAAATGGGCTTGTACACCGTAACCAGGTCCCCGTATTCCGAGGAATCAATATAATCCTGCACGTATTCCTTGCCGTCGAACACGCGCTTTAATTCCTCATAGGAATCCTCAAACTCATCCCCGACGCTGGTCCTGCCATCGGTCTGATCCGTGTCAACCCCGTAATATACCTTGCTGCCGTCCGTGTACAGGGTGTACATATATGCCAGGCCGCAGCGTTCCTGCACCCTGCGCATGCCCATCAGCTGCGTCTGGTAATCCAGCCCTGCCTCGCACCCAGGCTCCAGCTTCGCGATCACGTCCCCGTCAATCCCGTCCAGCGCGAATGCCGCCGCCATTTGCGCCTTCTCCACGCCCATTTGGACCAAGCCGTCTTCAATGCTCCGGTAAGAAGTGAGGCCAAGAGTCAGGCAAATGATGACGATCACGAGCGCGGACGGAGCTAAGATTTTCGTGCGGATGCTATGCTTACGTGGCTTCTGCTTCATCAAAGACACTTCCTTTCTTCCCGGGGCCGCCGTCCAATCCATTCCTGCGGAGGTATCCCTCCATGATCTCGGCGGCCTTGCCTGCCAGCTCCGGGCAGGGGCGCTTTCTGTAATATTCCGGTGTCCGTTCCTCCGGGCGGGGATCCTGGCGTTTCTCCCTCAGCCCTAAAAGCTCCCTGCAGACAATGGAGCCGTTAGCCTTCTCAAACTCATCCGCAAGCTCCTGCACGTCCTCGTACAATGCCGCTTTCGCCTCTGCGTTCCTCGGCTCGCAATAGCCGGATACGGCGCCCAGCACGAAAAACATTCCGCTGACCGCGCCGCAAACCTCCCGCAGCCTTCCCATCCCCCCTCCGAAAGGAGACGCTAACCGCAGCAGGATATCCTCGCTTACCGGGATGATGTCGGAAAACGCGAGGACTACCGCTTGTGAGCAGTTGTATCCTTTCAAGAAATTTTGCCTTGCCATCTCTCTGCGCGTCATAGGAGGCACCTCTTTCTCTTTTTTCCTCCGATTTTCTTCTCTTTTCTTCTTATGCCTTACCAACCCTCCGCGTCAATGTCGATCTTCTTCCCATCTGTCCAGATGCGCTCCAGGTCATAGAACAGGCGGTCTTCCTTGGAAAAGATATGCACGATGATATCGCGGTAATCCATCAGCACCCAGGTGGAGCCGCGGTTCCCCTCGACCTGCCTCAATTCGTGCCCATCCTTGTACAACCGCTCTTCCACGGCATCCACCATCGCCTGGATCTGGTTCGTGTTTGAGCCGCTGGCAATCACGAAATAATCCGCCAGCGTCGAAATCTCGCGAATGTCAATCACGCTGATATCCTCCGCCTTTTTTTCCCTCAGCGCCTGGCAGACGTCTTTCGCCATCCTAAGGGAGATCTCCTCTTCCATCCGGCTGTTCCTCCTTTTTTTCATAACATAACTTCCGCCGCCAAGATCCTTATCACGTCCCCCGCGCCGGCGTTGCCGCAGGCAAACCGTGCGAGACGCGCCGCGAAAAGTTTCCCGGCTACGCTTCTCGGCTCGCGATCAGCTCGCGGAAAAATTGATAGGTATCCCTTGTCATCGGATCCATATGCGCGTCCTTCTTCCCCAGATAATCCAGCGTGTCCGATAAGATCTTCACCATCGCGAGATCTAAGTCCTCAAAGGCCAGGCCGCGCACCTCATTCAAATCTGGGGCCTTGTTCCGGTTTGGCTCGATATAGTCCGCGATATAAATGATTTTGTCCAAATCGTTCATGTACGGCTCGCCCGTCGTATGCACGCGAATCGCGTGGAGGATTTCCTCATCCTTCACCTTGTATTCCTTTTCCGCCAGGTATGCCCCGAGCTTCGCGTGGATTAAGTAAGGGTTCTCCTCCTCAGCCTTCGTGATGGAGATCCCGTTCTTCCTGCACATCTTGATCTTATCCGAATTGGGGATACATTTCGCGCAGTCGTGCAGCAATCCGGCATAGATGGCCTTCTCCATGTCCGCTTGGTGCGCCATCGCGAGGGAGGCCGCCGTATACATGACGCCGATCGTGTGGGTAAAGCGCTCCTTATCCAGTTCCTTCTTTAACTTTTTCTCAATCTCCGGCCGTTTCATCGCAATGCCCCTCCCTTTCATACAAATGGTGCTCTAGGATATAGGATTCCACTTCCCGCGGCACCAAATAGCGGATGCTCTGCCCCGCCTGCACGCAGCCGCGTATCTCCCCGGAGGACAGGCCGATGGCGGGCGATTCCAGCTGGAAGAATTTTCCCGGGTATTTCCAATTAAGCTCGTCTAACTTCCCCAAAAATTCCTCCTGCCTCCCGTGCTTCCGGTAAGCGGCCAGAATGCAGCAGTTATTCAGGATTTCCTCCGGCTCATGCCAGGATTCGAATCCGAACAGGGAATCCGCGCCCAGGATGAAATAGAGCTTTGCCTCCCCGTATTTTTGCCTCAGCCTTTGCACCGTCAGGCTCGTGTAGCTGACTCCGGGATATTCCGTCTCCACGGTGTCGATGGCGAAATAGGGGTTGCCCGCGATAGCCAGCGCGACCATCTCGCACCGAAGGGCTGCCGGCGTGATATTCTGCTTATGGGGAAGCGGCGATTGCCCCGTCGGGACGAAAAGCACCTTCCCTAAGCCATATTGCTCCCTCGCGCGCTCCGCAATCACCAAATGTCCCATGTGTATTGGGTCAAATGTCCCGCCCATTATTCCGATTTTTTGCATAATCCCTCCACGGTGCCTCACGGGAGGATGATCTTCGGGTTTTTCTTTGCCGGCCGGTAAAAGACCATCTTCTACCCTATGACCTGAACGATAGAGGAGCGGGGGCGCTCCGGTCGGATTTCCGCGATTTCCCGCGGGTCGTCAGCGCAGTTCTTCAGCACGGTGACTTTTACCAGCTCCCTTTTTTCCAAGGCCTCATCCACTGCCGACACGACCTGCGGCGTCAAGCTTGACTTCCCAATCTGGAAAATGGCCGGGGACTGGCTGGATAACCCCTTCAGGTAGGCCCGCTGCCTGCTTGTCAACTCCATAACATCCTTCCTTCCCAAGCTTTTAGCCCTTACTTGTAATAATCGAAGGCCAGCCCGTACATGCGGACGGTGTCGCCTTCCTGAATCCCCGCCTTCTCAAGCTCGTCTAAGATCCCCTGCTCCTTTAGGAATTTCTGGAAAAACAGGAACCCCTTCTCGGAATCAATATTGGTATACCCCAGCATCTTCTCGATCTTTGGGCCCTCCACGACATAGGCTTCCTTCTCGCTGTCATACTCCACCGTGTAGGATTCCTCAGGGGCCGCCATGTCCTCCGGGAAAAACTCCTGCTCATAGACAACCGGCTCCTGGGGAAGGCCCTGCAGCAGCCTGTCCACATGGTACAATAGCTCCTTTAAGCCCTGCCCGCTCACCGCGGAAATCGGAAATACCTCCATTCCCTGCCCTTTGAATTCTTCTTTCAGTGACGCGATCACGTCATTCTCGCCGGAATAGATGGCATCTATCTTGTTCGCCGCGATGACCTGCGGCTTCTCCATGAGCTTTGGGTCATAAGAAGCCAATTCCCGGTTAATCGCATACACGTCCGCGATGGGGTCCCGGCCTTCCAGGGACGCGGCGTCCACGACATGGATGATGACGCGCGTGCGCTCGATATGTCTGAGGAAATCGTGTCCCAGCCCCACGCCTTCGGAAGCCCCCTCGATCAGCCCCGGGATGTCCGCGATGACGAACCCGCGCCCGTCTTCCAAATCCACGACGCCAAGGTTCGGGTTCAGGGTCGTGAAATGGTAATCCGCAATCTTAGGCCGCGCGTTGCTCACGCGGGATAAGAGCGTCGACTTCCCGGCATTGGGAAACCCAACCAGCCCGACGTCCGCGATGACCTTCAGCTCTAAGCGTACCTCCAGCTCAATCCCCGGCTTCCCGGGCTGGGCATATTTGGGGGCCTGCATCGTGGGCGTGGCGTAGTTCTGGTTGCCCAGCCCTCCTTTGCCGCCGCGCAGGACGACCTGGCGCCTGTTATCCCCGGACATATCCGCTATGATCCGGTTGCCGCCGGCCTCCCTGACGATGGTCCCGGCGGGCACCTTGATGACTAAGTCCTCCCCGTTCTTGCCATGGCAGTTCCGCCTCCTGCCGTCCTCCCCGTTCCCGGCCGCGTACTTCTTCCTGTGGCGGAAATCAGAAAGCGTGTTCATCCCCTCATCCACTTCAAAGATCAGGTCCCCGCCTTTCCCGCCGTCTCCGCCATCCGGCCCGCCGTTCGGCACATATTTCTCCCGGCGGAAGGACACATGGCCATCCCCGCCTTTCCCGGATTTTATGATAATTACCGCTCTGTCCGCAAACATTTTCTCCTTACCCCAAAATAGACCCGGCTGCTTGGCCGAGTCTATCCGTCGTGTGAAATCGCGATCACCTGTTTCCGAAAAAGCGCGACCCCTTATTCATTGCCCGCTACCGGGTATACGGAAGCCTGCTTCCGGTAGCGCCCTTTCCGCTCAAACCTCAGGATGCCATCCACCTTGGCAAACAGCGTATCGTCCCCGCCTCTCCCGACATTCACGCCGGGATGGATCTTGGTCCCGCGCTGCCTGTATAGGATGTTGCCTGCCCTCACGAACTGGCCGTCTGCCCTCTTCGCGCCCAGCCTCTTAGACTCGGAATCCCTGCCATTCTTGGTAGACCCGACCCCTTTCTTGTGGGCAAAAAACTGAAGATCCATATCCAACATGCCTCACACCTCCTCAAACCTTAGGCTCACATACTCTGCCCCGTATTTTTCCTGAATGCCCTCTAATCCCAAAACCATCGATCCCAAGAGGAGCTGCGCCCCTCCGGAATACCCGTCCTCCAAGGAAAAATCTATCCTTCCGCTTTCCTGCTCCGTCTCGATATGGAACCGGTCCCCCGTCAGGCGCTCAATGGAATTGACCGTGTTGATTACCAGGACGGAAACGGCCGCGCATACGATGTCCTCCCCCGGAATCCCGTATTCCGCGTGCCCGACGCAATGGAAGCCTCCATACTCGCCCTTGCGGTTCCTGCAAACCGTCACCTTGACCATGCCTGCCCGCTAACCGTTGATCTTCTCAATCTTAACCTTCGTGTAGCGCTGCCTGTGGCCGTTCTTCTTATGGTATCCGGTCTTCCTCTTGTACTTGTAAACGATAACCTTCTTGCCCTTGAAGTTCTCCACGACAGAAGCTTCCACGCTCGCTCCCTTGACATCGTCCCCTACCTTCAAGGAACCGTCGCTGATCGCAAGGACGTCGTCAAACGTGACCTTCTCCCCGGGCTCTTTCCCTAGCTTCTCAATGGAAATGACGTCGCCTTCGGATACTTTGTACTGTTTCCCGCCTGTCGCAATAATTGCGTACATATGGCACCTCCTCTTATCATTCCTCGCCAGTTACGGCGCTGCAGGACGCAGCTTCTAAGCCTCACTGTGCGGCATACCCCTATAAACTAACACAAACATCCCGTCGTGTCAACAAAAAATTGCCGCGCGGGCCCAGCCCGGGGAGGCGCTAATCCCCCTCCATGCCTCCTAAGCCCAAGGATCCTAACTGCTCCGCTAACGGCCTTAGCGTCTTCTTCCTTGTCAGCTCGACAAGACCTAGCCTTGTCATCCCTTCCACGCAGACAGGCACGCGATCCTCCCTCACCGCTAAGCGGAACGCCTTTAGGAGCCGCTCTTTCGCTTCCTCGCTTTCCATGTCGATGAAATCCACGATGACGATCCCTGAAATGTTGCGGAGCCTTAGCTGGCGCGCGATCTCCTCCGCCGCCTCTAAATTAATCCTCAAGCGGTATTCCTCTGCGCTCTTCTTTGAGACGGTCTTTCCCGAATTCACGTCGATTGCCGTGAGGGCCTCCGTCGGCTGGATGATGAGGTAACCGCCGGATTTAAGCCACACCCGCTCCCTCAGGGCTTCCCTCAGGCGCTCCCTCAGGCTGAAGAGCTCCTTTA
Organism: uncultured Eubacterium sp.; assembly: GCA_964580595.1. Lineage (GTDB taxonomy): Bacteria > Bacillota > Clostridia > Lachnospirales > Lachnospiraceae > Petralouisia. The sequence continues at coordinate 1,998 of CAZOLD010000046.1, read as the reverse complement.
AGCCCACCAGCTCGTCCTCGTAAAAGGCGAGCCTCGGGAGGTATTCCGGCATGGCCTCCCGAAGGTATGCCTCGATGGCGCCATGCAGCGCCGCGTCGTCCGTCAGGATTTCTTCCAGGTCGCTTTCCCGAATATCCGGAAAGATCCCCAAATATCCCGGAGGGCGTTCCTTTAGGCAGGTAAAAGGCATGCCGTGCGCCGCCCTCTCCCTTATCCTGCCGTATTCCGCCGCGAGTCTACCGTACTCCCTTAGGATCTCGTCTGTCCCCGCGGACGCCGCGTTCGTCCGGACGACGACGCCGAATTCACGCCCGTCCCCAAAATCCAGCTTTTCCTTCAGCTCCTCCCTCACCTTCCCGTCAAGCTTCTTTGAGATGCCGACCGTGCGGTTCTCGCTTGTCAGCACGAGGTATTTGCCGGTAAGGTTGATGTTCGTCGTGACTTTCGGCGGCTTCGTTTTCTGGCTCTCCTTTTCTACCTGCACGACCAGCTCGTCCCCTTGCGCCAGCCGCGGACTGCTCGATTTTTTGACGAACAGGGGGGACCTCATCTCATCCAGCGGATAATAGCAGGGCTTCCCGGGGGCAATCTCGATAAAAGCGGCGTTTAAGCTCTTCACGATATCCTTGACCCTGCCAATGTAAATATTCCCGAGGATGCCCTGTCGCCCCTCTTCTTCCAGCCGGATTTCCACCAGCCTCTTCCCTTGGTAGAGCGCGGCGGCGGCAAACGCCTTCCCATTCCACGCAAGCTTCGTAATCAGCAGCTTCAAGCGATGTCCTCCCCTAATTCCCCCAGCGTGACAAATTGCGGGAAAGGCTTCCCTTCCCTTTCGCAGGACTCGCGCCTGCGGTCTTGCAGCTTTAGGTATTCGGCGCGTTCCCGCTCTCCCTTCACGGGGATTTCCCCTGCCTTCGCGTAGACCTCCAGGCGATGGATGGAAAAGGACAAAGGCTCGTACTCCACGCCGCAGAAATGGCAGAACGCCTCTAGGGCCAGCTCCGGCTTCACGTTATCGCTGCTTCCGGCGCTCACCCTTAGGAACAGCATCCTTGGGTATTCCCGCATCCCCGGGGCAATCGCGTCGGCCTTCCCGTCGGAAAACCTACGTTCCTCCGCCTCTTCCCCAAGGCTTACCGGCTCCATCCGGTAGATCAAGGGCTTTAAGTCCAGCTCCGTCTCTTTCCTCTTCGTCTGTTTCGTGACGCGGATCTGCCCCTGCCCCGCGTAGAACCCATCCAAATAGGGAAGCAGGCCGTTTAGCCCTTTCCCATATACGAAATAATCTGCCGCCGCGACAAGGGACATGGCGGGCCTCGCCGCGTCCGGGAGCTTCTTGTATTCCAATATGTCCACGCCGCTTGCCATGACGCGGTTCAGCGCCTAGATAGAATCTCTGCTGGAGTGGGTGGAACTCGCCTCTATGTCAAAATATTCCCCTCCGCTCGTCGCCCCCACGCCCAACGGGGCGGCAAAGGACATGATTTGATGGGGGCTGTATCCCCCGGAATAGGCGATGTCGATGCCGGCGCGGCGGATCGCCTTCTGGAAATACCGCATCATGTCCAAATGCCCGATGAACTTCATCGGGCCGTATTTTCGGAACTTAACCCTGATGTTCAAGGCAAACCCCTCCCCCAAACCGCGCCGCCCCGCAGCCCGAGCACGACTGCCTGCAGTTCGGCGTGACTTCGCCCCTCTTCGCGCGCTCCCACTCTTTTTTCAGGAATTCCTTCGAGACGCCGCAGTCGATGAAATCCCAAGGGAGGATCTCATCCGTGCTCCTCTCGCGCAGGTTATAGAAGTCAACGGAAACGCCGCATTCTTGAAACGCCTCCATCCACTTCGCGCTGTCAAGCTGCTCAGACCAGGCGTCAAACATGCACCCTTTCTCATATGCGCGCAGGATCACCTGCCCCAGCCTCCGGTCACCCCTCGCGAAAACGCCTTCTAGCACGGTAGCCTCCGCCTCATGCCAATTGTACTTCATGCTCTTAT
>CAZOLD010000045.1:9441-10511 GCA_964580595.1 uncultured Eubacterium sp. | reverse complement strand
GGTCAAGCGCCTGTGGTCCATGCTGCTGGACGGGGAAGTCGTGAATGCCGTCACGTCCGGGGCGATGGATAACAGGACGTGGATGATGGCGTCCACCAATAAGCGCGTGCTGCTCATCAACAAGAATATGTTTGTCGGGATGCAGCAGATGGAGATCCCCCTAAACCAGATTAATTCCATCGCGTATGACGAGCACATCATTGCGGCCGACCTCACGATCATGCATGGCTCGTCCAAAATGAAAATTGAGAACGTGCTTCCGGAATCGGCGAAATATTTTGTCGAGGCAACCAACATGGCGATGCGGGAATACGGGACGAACGTCAACGTCACGAGAAGGCGTCCGGCGCCGCAGCCGGTGAGCGTGGCGGACGAGATTAAGAAATTCAAGGAGCTGCTTGACATGGGCGCCATCACGCAGGAGGAGTTTGACACGAAAAAAAAGCAGCTGCTCCGCTCTTGATGGCCCTGTCCTTGCCCTTAACATGGCCTTAATGTCCCCATATGGGGAGAAAACGGAAACCAGGCGGCAGGAAAAAAAAGATTGTATTTCCGGGCACAATGTTATATGATTAAAGGAGATAGGGGAGCGGGTTGCCGCGGAGAGGAACAGGATAAGCCCTGGATAGGGAAAGGGAAGGACGGGTGTTCAGATGAAAAGATATACAAGGAGCTCTTTTGAGGTAGAGGCGGTGCAATATGAGCTTGGGAAGGGGATCGAGGACGGCATGATGCCTTATACCGCCGTCGTGACGGCAGGCTGGGTCAATGCGGAGCATTTGATTAAGGTGACGCAGCCGGATGGCATGGTGGTATGCCCGTTCATCCGGAGCCGCAGGGGCCTCATCTTCCTGAGGGAAGGGGATTTCGTGATAAAGGAGCAGGATCAGGATCGCCATGTGTGCGGGCAGGACAAGTTCTACAAGAGATACCGCCCGATCGAGGAATAGGGTTCCCATGAGGGCGGGCCGCCGGTTAGCGGCTGGCAGCGGAGGCTAGATCCCCGCAAGCCTTGGACGGAGGCTTGCGGGGATTTTCCAGTTATGCCCGCGCGGCCGGAAAAGGCGCGG
>CAZOLD010000045.1:0-9341 GCA_964580595.1 uncultured Eubacterium sp. | reverse complement strand
GCGCGGGCGAGAAGGCGCGGCCGGGAAGGCGTTAGGCGAAAAGGCGCGGGGCGCGATGAGGGAGGGGGATTGCCATGTCGCTGCAATTGATTTTGGGCGGAAGCGGCAGCGGGAAATCGGATTATCTGTACGGCAGGATCTTAGGGCAGGCGGAAAAGGAGCCGGACAAGCTGTTTTTCGTCATCGTGCCGGAGCAGTTTACCATGCTGACGCAGCGGGAGCTGGTGGCGCGGCAGGAGCGCCACGCCATCATGAACGTGGATGTCATCAGCTTCCAGCGCCTGGCATATCGCGTGTTAGACGAGGTCGGGGCGGAGGGCACCCATATCTTAGGGGAGGCCGGGAAGAACCTGCTGTTGCGCAAGATTGCCGAGGAGCGGCAGGGGGAGCTGTGCCTCCTTGGGTCCGGCATGAAGAAGACGGGATATATCACGAAGATGAAATCCGTCCTTTCGGAGCTGGCGCAGTACCGGATCGCGCCGGAGGATCTGGACCGGCTGGTGGGGGACGAGGGGCAGCCCGCCCAGTTCCGGAACAAGATTAAGGACATCCGCACCATGTACCGGGAATTCCGGGATTACCTGCAGGGGAAATTCGTCACGGCGGAGGGTCTGCTGGAGGCGTTCGCGCGGCTTGCGCCGCAGTCGGACATGCTGCGGCACTCCGTCATCGCGCTGGACGGGTTTACCGGGTTTACCCCCGTGCAGTCCCATCTGCTTGGGGTCCTCATGGAGCTTGCGGACGAGGTGTCCGTGACGCTGGCGATGGATGAGCGGGAGGATCCCCTCCGGTGCGCCGGCGCGCAGGAATTGTTCTACATGAGCAAGAAGACGGCGCGCGCCTTGTGCGAAAGCGCGAGGGAGCGGCGGGTGGAGGTAATGGAGCCGCATTGGGTCCCCCAGGGGCCGCGGGGGCGTTTCTCTGAGTCTCCCCAGCTTCTTTGGCTGGAGAGGAACCTGTTCCGGCAAAAGCCCGAGCCTTACCCGGACGGCGGCCCGGGACAGGGCGGGGAGGAGGGATGGGACATCACCCTTCATTCCCTCTTAAACCCCAGGCAGGAACTTCATTTCATCGCGAGCGAGATTTTAAAGCTGGTGCGGGAAGGGGGATTCCGCTACAAGAATATCGCCGTCGTATGCGGGGACGTGGAGATGTATGGGAATTACGCGCGGGAAATTTTTCCCGCGTATGGGATCCCCCTGTTTTTGGATGTGCGCAGGAATATCGCGTTCCATCCCATGACCGAGTTTCTGAGACAGTCGCTTCTCGTGCTGGAGCAGGATTTTTCCTATGAGGCGGTCTTCGGGTATTTGCGGTGCGGGCTTTCCGGCGTCCCGATGGAAGAGGCGGACTTGCTGGAAAATTACGTCCTGTCCGGGAACGTGCGCGGTTTTTCCTCTTGGAAGAAGAAATGGACGCGGCGCGGGCGTGCGCGGGATGCCGCGGAGCTTGAGAGGATCAATGCCTTGCGCGAGCAAATCGTGAGCTGCTTTTCCCCCTTGAGGGACGCCTTTTTGGGAAATGCTATCCCGTCGGGCGAGGAGGCGGGGTCAGCGGCGCCTAATGGACCCCGCCGCGGCACGGTGAGGGAGGAGTCCGAGGCGCTCTACCGCTTTTCCTGCCAGCTAAGGGTTGAGGAGCAGCTGTCCTGGTACGCCGCGCGGTTCCTGGAAGAAGGGGAGAACGCGCTCGCGAAGGAATACGAGCAGATTTACCGGATTGCCATGGACTTGATCAGCCAGATGGTGGACCTCTTAGGCGACGAGCGCATGGACGCCCGGGAATACCGGCAAATCCTAGAGGCGGGGATGGAGGAATCCGCCGTCGGGATTATCCCGCCCGGCCACGACAGGGTCGTGTTTGGCGATATCGAGAGGACTAGGCTTCCGGACGTGAAGGTCCTCTTCCTCGCCGGGGCCAACGACGGGCTGATCCCGAAAGCCGTGGAGCATGGCGGCATCATTTCCCAGGCGGACCGGGAGAGGTTTTCAGCGTGCGGCATGGAGATCGCGCCGACGGATCGGGAGAGGAGCTTCAACCAGAAATTTTACCTCTACCTCAACTTGACGAAACCATCGAGGAAGCTATACCTGACATGGTTTTGCATGAGCCAGGATGGGAAAGAGGCGCGCAAATCCTACCTGGTGGGGGCGGTGCAACGAATGTTCCCGCAGGTTTCCCCGAAGCGCGCGGACAGCCAGGACGGGTTGCGCCAGCTCGTTTCCCCGGCGGGGAGCATGGGTTTTTTCGTCAAGGGCTTAAAGGAGGCGAAGGCGGGCCGCGTTACCCCGGAATGGAAGGCCCTCTTCCGCTGGTATTCTGCCAGGGAGGAAAGGCGCGGGAAGGTGGCCCCGCTCTTTGAGGCGGCGTTTTACCATTACCATGCCAGCCCGATAGGGCCGGAAACGGTAAAGGCCTTGTACGGCGCGGCCTTAGAGGCCAGCGTCTCTAGGCTAGAGGAGTTTAGCCGGTGCGCCTATAAGCATTTCCTGCGTTACGGCTTGCGGTTAGAGGAGAGGGATCTTGGCGAGTTCGCGCCCACCGACATGGGATTGCTGTTCCATGAGGCACTCGCGCGGTATTCCAACGCGCTAGAGAGGGCGGGATACCAATGGGGCCATGTCCCTCCCGATGAGGAGGAGAGGCTCATCGAGCAGGCCGTGGAGGAGACGGTTGAGGACGGGTATGCCGGGATGCTTTTCCGGGAGTCCAGGACGGCCTACCTCGTGGAGCGGATGAAGCGGATCTTAAAGCGGACGGTGTGGGCCATCTCCGAGCAGGCTCTAGCGAGCGGGTTCGTGCCGGTAGAGTATGAGGTTCCCTTTTCCCTTGAGGAGAAGGAGGATGAGGAACATCCCGGGGGGTTGCGGCTGCGGGGGCGGATTGACCGGATTGACGTGAAGCAGGATGAGGGCCGCGCCTATGTCAAGGTGGTGGATTATAAATCGGGCTCCAGGCAGTTCCGGCTCCTTGAGCTCTACCATGGCCTCCAGATGCAGCTTGTGGCCTACTTAAAATCCGCCTTGGAGCTGATGCGGCAAAAATACCCGGAGAAGCAAATCCTCCCCGGAGGCATGTATTATTATCAGCTGGCGGATCCGGTCGTGGAGATGCCGTCGGACGCGACAGACGCGGAGATTCAGGAGAAAATCAAGGACGCGCTGCACTTAAAGGGCGTCGTCTCGGAGGATGTGGACGATCCCGGCGCGGGGAAGAGGCCGAAGCGCTTAGGGGAAGAGGAATTTCGGCTCGTTTCGGAGTTCGCCGGCAGGAAAATGCGGGAAATCGCGGCGGGGATTGCCGGCGGGGTCACGGAGGCCAGGCCGTTCCGGTTGGGGGAACAGAGCGGGTGCGACTATTGCCCTTTCCAGGGGATCTGCGGGTTTGACGAGGCCTTGCCGGGGCGCTCATGCCGGGTTTTGGAATATTATGGGGACGATGAGGAGATCCTAGCGCGGATGGGGGAGGATTCTTCCGGCGCGGGGGAAGGAGGGGAGCGCGGGGATGGAGAAGAAATGGACTGAATCGCAGCTTAAAGTCATCCGCCAGCGCGGGAAGAACCTTTTGGTCTCGGCGGCGGCGGGCAGCGGCAAGACAGCCGTCTTAGTGGAGCGCATCATCCGGATGGTGACGGAAGGGGAGGATCCCGCGGACATCGACCGCCTCCTTGTCGTGACGTTCACGAATGCCGCCGCGGCGGAGATGCGGGAGCGCATTGGCATGGAGATCGCGCGCAAGTTAGAGGAGCAGCCGGGGAACGCGCATTTGCAAAGGCAGCAGGCACTTTTGCATAACGCGCAGATTTCGACGATCCACAGCTTTTGCCTGAACGTGATCCGGAATGATTTCCACCGGATCGGGATTGAGCCGGATTTTCGGGTGGCGGAGGAAGGGGAGCTGCGCCTGCTGCGGGGGGACGTGCTCGCGCGGGTGTTGGAGGAGTACTACAAGGATGCCTCCCCGGACTTCCTCGCGCTTTCGGAAACGCTGGATACGGGCAAGGACGACAAGGGGCTGGAAGCGGCCGTGACGCGCCTGTTTGATTTTGCCATGAGCAATCCCTGGCCGGAGGAGTGGCTGGAAGACTGCAGGAAGCCCTTTCGCGCCTTGACGCTGCAGGACTTCGACGCCACGCCCTTAGCGGGGGAATTGATGGGCTATTTGCGCAACCTTGCCGGCCAATGGGCCAGGCAGTTGGAAATTTGCGAGGAGGAAAGCCTAGAGGAGGGAGGCCCGTACCGCTATGCCGAGATGTTAGGGCAGGAGGCGGAGTCGATGGAGAGGCTCGCGCATTGCGCGACCTACCGGGAGTTCTCTGCCGCGATAGGGGAGATCTCGTTTGGCCGCCTGCCGCGCGTGGGGAAGGACGAGGCGGATCTCGCGATAAAAACCCAGGTGCAGGAGATGCGCAAAGAAGTGAAGGACTCTGTCAAGAAGAACCGGGAGAAATTCTTCTACCAGGCTCCGGAAAAAATGATAGAGGATGTGCAAAGGACGCGGCCTGTGGCGGATATGCTCTTAGACGTGACGCTTTCGTTCATGCGCGCGTTTTCCGAGGCGAAACGGGAGAAAAATATCGTGGATTTTTCCGATCAGGAGCATTTCGCGCTGGAGATCTTAGTGGATCCGGCTACGAGGGAGCCAACGGCGGCCGCGGCGGAAATTCGGAAGGGCTTCGTGGAGATCATGGTGGATGAGTACCAGGATTCCAATTACGTGCAGGAGGCGATCCTGCAAGCGGTGTCCAAGGAATCCGAGGGGGAGCATAACCTTTTCATGGTCGGGGACGTGAAGCAGAGCATTTACCGTTTCCGCATGGCGCGCCCGGAGCTTTTCATGGAGAAATCCCGTTCCTACCGGGAGGCGGACGGGCCGGGGGTGCGGGTTGACCTCCACATGAATTTCCGAAGCCGCCACGAGGTCATAGAGACGGTCAACGACATGTTTAAGAGGATCATGAAGGAGGATATCGGGAATATCACTTATGATAATCAGGCGTACCTTAACCCGGGCGCGTCCTTCCCGGAGCCGGAAGGCGGGGAAGGGTTTGGGACGCGCTTCCTCCTCATAGAGCCGGCGGGACAGGAGGATGAGCCGGACGGCGCGGCGCCCGCGCGGCACATGAAGAACCAGGAATTAGAGGCCATGGCGGTCGGCGATGAGATTTTGAGGATGATGGGCCGCCAGCAGGTGACGGACCAGGAGAGCGGCCGGCTGCGCCCGGCGCGTTATTCGGATATTGCCATCCTGTTGCGCTCCATGAAAGGCTGGTCGGACGTGTTTTCCTCCACCCTTTCAAGGATGGGCATACCGGCGCGCGCGGCGACGGGGACAGGATATTTTTCCAGCCTTGAGGTGCAGACAGCCCTTCACATGCTGCGGCTCATCGACAATCCGAGGCAGGATATCCCGATGGCGGCGGTCCTATCCTCTCCCGTCGTGGGGCTTACGGAGGAGGAGATGGCGGCCGTGCGCGCGGCGTTCCCCGACGCGCCATTTTACCAGGCGGCCTTAAGGTGCGCGGAACTTTCCATGGGAGATGCCGCCGGGGAAGAAGCCGCGTCCTTCCCGCTGTCTGGGCCCTTGCGGCGAAAGCTTAGGGATTTTTTCAAAATGCTTGGGAAATTCCGGGAACGGGCGAGGCATTCCCCCATCCACGAGCTGTTAAGCGACTTGTTAGACGAGACGGGGTATGCCGCCTATGCCTACGCGCTCCCGGGAGGGGAAGTCAGGCGCGCGAACCTAGAGATGCTTGTGGAGAAGGCAATCAGCTACGAAAGCACGAGCTACCGCGGCTTGTTCCATTTTATCCGTTACATCGAGCAGCTGCAGAAATATGACGTGGATTATGCCGTCGCGGACAGCGGGGAGGAAGAGGATGCCGTGCGGATCATGAGCATCCACAAGAGCAAGGGCTTGGAGTTCCCCATCGTGTTCGTGTCCGGCCTCGGGAAGAGGTTTAACATGCAGGAAACGCGGGATGCGGTGGTGTTGCACCCGAAGCTGGGCATCGGGCTTGACGTGGTTGACTGCGTCCGGCGCGTCAAGAGCCGGGGCTTGATGCGGCAGTTCCTCGCGCAGAAGCTGTCGCTGGAAGCCTTGGGGGAGGAGCTGCGCGTCCTCTACGTGGCGATGACCAGGGCGAAGGAGAGGCTGGTCCTTACGGGCGTGATGAAAGACGCGTCCGACGAGCTTCATGGCGATCCGGCGTACCCGATGGAGGACGGGTTCCTCCCGTTCCTCCAAAGGCAGGGGGCGAGGTCCTTCCTGCAGCTTTTGCTGCAAGCCAGGTCCTTGCAGCCGGAGAAATACCCGCTCACGCTCGTGCGGCAGGAGGATTTGGAGAGCCGGGACGTCTACGCCGCGGCGGAGGAGGGATTGACGCGCGAGCAGCTCCTCTCTAGCCTCAAGGTCCCGGATCCCGAATGGGATGAGGCGGTGGACGCCAGGCTCTCCTTCCAATACCCTTACGAGGCGGAGACGGCCATGCGCACGAAGCTGTCCGTGTCGGAATTAAAGAACAGGCCGATGGAGCAGCTGCCGGAAGAACAAGAGGCGGACCGCGTGGACTGGGCGCGGGAAGGGCCAGGGAGCGCGCGGGGCGCGAAGGAAGAGCGGGGAAGCTATGTCCCGGCATTCATGCGCGGCGGCAAGGAAAGCGCGACAGGCGCGCAGCGCGGCACGGCGACGCATCGGGTTTTGCTCTGCTATGATTTCACGCGGGATCCGGATACCCTGCCCGCCCAGGTCGGGCAGATGGTCGAGCGGCATAAGATCAGGGAAGAGGACGCGCGGCTCGTCTCCCTCCCCGGGGTGGAACGCTTCCTCCGATCTTCCCTTGGGGAGCGCATGAGCCGGGCGGCGGCGCAGGGCAAGCTTTGGAAGGAAAAGCCCTTTGTCATCGGCAAGCCGGCCAGGGAGGTGCTAAAGGAAAGCGATAGCGGGGAAATGATCCTGGTGCAGGGAATCATCGACGCTTTTTTCGAGGAGCCGGACGGCATCGTGCTGCTAGATTACAAGACGGACCGCGTGGAGACCAGGGAAGAGCTGGCGTGCCGCTATGCCCTGCAGCTGGATTTCTACCGGGAAGCCATCGAGAGGGCGACAGGGAAGAGGGTCAAGGAGGAGCTGATTTACTCGTTCTGCCTTGAGGAGGTCATTTCCTGCGGGGAGGAAGGCGCTCTGGCGCCCCGCCCGCGCGAGGGAAAGGCATGATGGCGCCATTCCTGCCAGGGGCCGCGGGGGAATGGCAGGCCCCTGGCAGCGTTTGGGCGACGGGAGGGAAGAGCATGCGAGATTCAAGAAGGAAAAAAGGCATGGTTTTAAGATTGGCCGCCTGCGCCTTACTTGCGGCGGCGCTGTGCGGCTGCAGGGTGGAAAAGAGCCAGGTCGTGATTGATACCGGCTTTGGGGATTCGGAAGTGTTCCGGATCGAGGATGAGTCATGCACGCTCCCGGAGGCGAGGGTGCTTCTGACGAATTACCAGAACATCTACGCCTCCCTGTACGGGATTAACCTGTGGGAGCATGATTTCGGGGACGACAGGCTAGAGACGTACGTGAAGGACTTGACCATCTCCAGGCTCGCGAACGTCATCGCGATGGATTTTTTGGCGGAGTCGCATGAGATTTCCCTGACGGATGACGAGAAGGCGCAGGCTCTCGCGGCGGCGGAAGAGTATTACGATTCCTTAAATGACGTGGAAAAGGAGTACATGGGCGTAAAGCAGGGCGACATCGAGACCCTCTACTTGCGATATGGGTTGGCGAACAAGCTGTACGCTCAGCTGACGGGAGGCGTGGACGATGAGGTCAGTGACGACGAGGCCAGGATCATGGAGGCGCAGCAGATCATCGTCCAGGACGAGGAGGCGGCCAAGCAGATCCAGCAGCAGCTTGAGGAAGGCGCGGATTTCCTCTCCGTCGCCAATACGGTCAGCGAGGCGACCGTGGCCGAGGTGACTTTTGGCAGGGAGGACGTCCCGAAAGAGGTGGAAAAAGTGGCCTTTTCCATGGAGGACGGGGATGTCAGCGACGCGATCAAGACGGGGAAAGGGTATTATTTCATCAAGTGCGTGAACCATTATGACCAGGAAAAGACAGACGACAACAAGTCCGTCATCCTAGAGAAACGCAGGAAGGAAGCGTTCGACGACGTTTACCGGGAATATTCGGACACGCTTTCCTCGGAATTCAACGAGGAGCTTTGGGACAGCGTGCACGTGGAAGTGAAAAAAGAAATCGCCACGGACAGCTTCTTTGAGGTTTACGAGAAATATTGCGGCTGGTAAAAAAGGCCCGCGCGGGGGCCGCGGCCATGGTGGGGACGTGAAGTCCCGCCGTGGGCCGTGACGCGGCGCGCGGGCCAATTATTTTGCTTTCAGGTGCGGGCTTTATTTCGCGAGGAGCATCATGATTTGGTTGCTCCTTGCCACGAACTTGCCCATTTCCTCCGGCGGGAGCGGGTGGTTGCCCAGCACGGCCAGGTCGTAGAGCTGCTCGCAGAACATCGGCACATTCTCGGAATCCTTATGCTCCAGGATGTAGGACACCAGCTTGTGGTTCGCGTTCAGCACGAGGGTCTGATCGCCGCTGAAGGCGGAATCATCCGCGTCGGACATGCCGTACATCCGCATCATTTCCTGCATCCTGTGCCCTTCCTCGGAGAGCACGAGCACGGAGGAGATGTCCTCGTTCTTCAGCTTCTGCACGGAAACCTTGAGGGACTCGTTCCCCAAGGCCTTGCGGAATGTCTCCGTCAGGGAATCCTGCGCCTCTTTCAGGCTTTCCTCCGGGACGTCCTCCTTCATGGTATCGGTCAGGTCCGCGTCGATGCGGACGAACTTCACCTTCTCGTTCCTGCGCTCCAGCTGCGTGATGAACGAGGAATCGATGGCGTGGTCTAAGATGACGGCGTCCATGCCCTGCTCCTTGAACATGGTGATGTATTGGCCTTGCTGCTTTACGTCCGTGACATAGTAGATCGGCTTCCGGTCGTCCTTCTCTTCCTCATCTTCGTAGTCATCCTCATCAAGGGAGCTTTCGCCTTCTTCTCCGGCGGCCTTCGCGCCTTCGCTTTCCGCGCCCTCGTTCTCCTTATCTTTCGCGCCCTCGCTCTCCGCATCCTTCCCTTCTGCGCTTTCCGCTTCTTCGCTTTCAGGGTTCTCCGCGTCCTTCCCTTCCGCGAGCTTCAGGCATTCCGGCAGCGTGAGGTATTTCCCTTCCAGGTTCTTGAAAAGGATGGAGTCGTTGACCTTGTCGCAGAACTTCTCGTCCTTCAGACAGCCGAACTTGATGAACGGGCTGATGTCGTCCCAGTATTTCTCGTAGTTCTCCTTGTC
>CAZOLD010000044.1:9430-10532 GCA_964580595.1 uncultured Eubacterium sp. | reverse complement strand
ATTGCGAATCCGTGGGCTTTCATTCCTGGTGGCGCCCCGCTTGCGGGGCATGGGGATTTTATCGGAAAAACAAGGCCGCCTTCATGGAAGCTCGATCATCTCGTCCGGCTCGTATGCCCTTCCCGCGCGCCGGCCGATTACCTCGTGCCATCTCATGGGGGAAATGCCCGTCCCCGGCCTTTTCGCGGTCAGGTTATCCTCTCCGAAAAGCTCTCCTTGCGCAATCGCACGCTTTGCCACGATGCTTTTCCGCGTCACGGCTATGTTCTTTCGCTCCGATTCCGACGGGACCTTCTCTCCGCTGCCAAGCGCCGCCTCCACGTTCCGGACCGCACGGACAAGCTCCGCAAGCTCATCGGGCTCCAGGCTCGCGGCATGATCCGGCCCCTCCATGGAACGATCCAGCGTAAAATGCTTCTCCAGGATGACAGCCCCCAGCGCGGCCGCCGCGATGGAAACCTCGATGCCCCGCGTATGGTCGGAATAACCTGTGGGAAGCCCTAGCTCCTCCCTCATGGTCAGCATGGCCCTTAAATTGACGTCACGCATGGGAGTCGGATACTCCGTATTGCAATGCAATAACGTGATCGGCCCCGCCCCCGCCTCCTTAAGGCACCGTGCCGCCGACTTAACCTCCTCCATGCCGCACATCCCAGTGGACATCACGACGGGCTTGCCCGTCCTCGCGATCCGCTCCAGAAAGGGCAGGTTCGTGATTTCCCCGGAAGGAAGCTTCCAGAAATCCATGTCCATCGTCTCCAGGAAGTCAATGCTGTCTAAGTCAAACGGCGTTGACAAAAACCCAATCCCCTGCCTCTGGCATTCTTCTTTCAATTCCCGGAAATCCTCCTGCCGGAGCGCGAGCTTTCCCAGCATCTCCAGCTGGGTTCCCGCCCCGCCCGTCGCCTTATCCTGGTATGCCGCTTTCGGCGCCTTGCCAGTCACTAGTTTTTCCGGGATGAAAGTTTGGAATTTGACGTAATCCGCGCCGGCTTTTGCCGCTTCCTGAACCATTTTCCTGGCCAGACCGAGGTCGCCATTGTGGTTGACGCCCGCTTCCGCTATGATCCGAATCCCCATCGTTCCCTCCTCCGCGCGGACG
>CAZOLD010000044.1:3357-9330 GCA_964580595.1 uncultured Eubacterium sp. | reverse complement strand
TACGCGAAACTGCTCTCGATCTCATGCGCCGGTACCCCCGCGACGCGCGCGCCTTCCCTCACGTCCCCGATCAGGACGCTGCCCGCGCCGCTTACCACTCCGCTCCCGACCGTGATTCCCTGTATCGCCTTCGTCCCCATGCCCAGGAAGGCGCGACTCCCTACCGTGACATGCCCGGCAAGCGTCACGCCGGGTCCTAGCGTCGCGTAACTCCCGACCGTCCCGTCATGGCATACCACAGAGCCAATATTCAGGAATACGAAATCCCCCAGCGCCACGTTCGTGGAAATCCTGCAATCCATGGAAACGATGCATCCGCGCCCCATTTCCACATCCGAACACACCTTCGCGCCCCCTAGGATGAGGTTCGGGTACTTCAGATTAGGATTCCCCTTAAGCTTTTCCACGATTTTTTCCCGAAGGGCGGGATCGCCCACGCTGAAGGCCACATTGGCCTCTTCCCTCAGACCAAGCAAATAATCGTCGTCCCCCAGATATGGGCAATGCGTGTTCCCTGCCGTGACGACGGACGACCCATGCCACATACAAGGGCTCCGGTCAACATACCCAACCACGTTCCACGCCTGCTGCTCCGCGGCAGGCATCCCGCCATCCGCGGCAGGATCCGCGCCCGCCCCGCATCCCTTATTCGTCTCCTCTATCTGCCAGAGGATTTCCCTCATGCATCCCCCGGATCCAATCAAAATCAAATCCCGCTTCATTCCACCAATGCCTTCTTTTCTTGCGTATGCCCTATGCTTCGAATTCGTCCCTGCCGCGCCTAGGCGCCAGGCAATCCCTCGCTTTCAGGTTCCCTGTCATTTTACCCAAAATCCGCCTGGATTTCAAGGCTTTCTCACCGGATGTTACCCACATCCCGGCATTTGCGCCGGCATATCCGATAATGAAAAATGCCCCGCTTTCCGCCATATCAATCATTGGCAAAAACAAGGCATTCCTCTATTTCATATTTTAGTCTGAAAGCCCAGTCGCAATGGGCATACGTCCGGCTCCCGAATCCGCGCCCTTACTTCTTCTTGTCCATGAACTGCGCGTCCACGACATTCAGCTTTGTCATCGTCTGGTAGTACTGCTTCGTCACGGCGGACGTCATCTTCCGGCTCTTGACGCGCCTGCGTTCCTGTGAGAACTTGGTCTCCACAAGCCTGCGATTGCGCGCCTCCCCGCTCTGGATAGAGACGGATTTCTCCGTGATCTCCGCGATGAGGCGCTGCATCGCGCGTATCTCATCCTTATGCTCCTGCCGCCCCTTGTCCAGCACGGCCTTCACCCTGTCATACAAGTCCTCGAACCCGTCGTCCAGCAAATTGATCTGGTCCACAAGCTCGCTCTTCTCCTGCATGTTCCGCTCCAGCGCGTCCAAATCGAGATCCTCGGACTCAAGGATGCCCTTCTGCTCTTGATTCTTCGCGATGATGCCGTCTAGGACCTTCGACTTCTTCTCCAGGCTCCGGACCATGATATCCAAATAATCGTTCTCCATCCTAGTTCGCCTTTGCCATCTTGTTCCGTTCCATGACTTCCTTCCAGGTATCGCGCATCGTGCGCAGATGCCCCAGCACTTCCTCAAGGATTTCCTTGTCCTTCTTGAGGTTCGCCTGCATGAGGCGGTCCAAAAGATAACGGTAGACATTCTCGAAATCCTTCGCGACGTCATATTTGTAATTCAGCGTCGCCAGGAACTCCTCCAGGATGTCCTGCACCCTCTTGATATTGTTATGGGCCTTCTCCACGTTCTTCTCGTCAATCGCGGCAATCGCGATATTGCAGAACTTGATCGCGCCCTCGTAGAGCATCAGCGTCAACTCCGCCGGGGAGGCTGTCATGATCTTATTCTTCGCATAGGCATCATACCCTCTGTTCGCAGTCAATGCTGTTCCCTCCTTATCATCCGCCGAGCAATGACGTCAAGGAATCGCTCTGAGACTGCAATTGCCCCAAGGCAGCCTCCATATCAGCAAACTTCTGATACCAGCTCTCCTCCATTTCCTCCAGCTTCTCTTCCCATTTCTTAATCTGCTCGGAGTAGTCGTCATACTCCTTCTGCATCTGCTTGTCATTGTATACCTTATACGCGCTGCTTAGCGTAGTGGACTGCATGCGCTCATGCAGGCTGTCATAAACCGAATTCGCCAGCTGCGTGAAGAAATCCGCGACGCCGTCCGGGTCTTCCGCGATCATTTTCTTCAGCTTGTCCTCGTTCGCGGAAACGGCAGCGTCGTCCTCATCGCCGTTGATGTGATAGGCATAGGTCTCATTCTCCGCCGCGTTCATGTAACCCGACGTCTGAATGCCGAAGGAAGCAAGGGAATATTTCTTGTCCCCCACCGCGAACGCCTTCGACATATTCATGGACATGCTGTTCATGATGGAACGGAGCGTGTCATCCCGGCGCAGGATAGAGTCCTTGATCTTGGCCTCGTACTCCTCCGCTTCCTTATCGGTCAAGGCTTCCTTCTCATCATCCGTCAGCGGCTCGTAATCCTTCGCGCTCTCCGCGTTGTACGCCTTCTCCATGGCGTTCATGATCTCATTGTATTCCTTGAAGAACCCCTTGATCATGTCATAGACGCCATCCACGTCCGTAGACGTCGTGATCGACACCGGCCCGTCCGTCACGCCGGTAGCCGTGATGCTCAAGCCATTGATGGTGAATTCATTGGTCTCCCCTTCGTACGTCGCGCCGTTCAGCACGATCTCGGCGTTGCTCGCGTTCTGCTTCACCGCGAACTTCGCGTCTCCAGGAACTTCCACGCCGAGCCTCGAGTACTCCTCTTCCGTGGCAAGCCCCAGCTTGCTCAGCGCCTGCAGGGACTGCTCGTCATTCGCCGTGAGCGTAAAGTCATTCTTCTCGCCCGTCTTCATGGAGCTGAAGATAAACCTCTGCTGGCCGGCGTCGAAATTAGCGGAAATCCCCGCTCCGCTCAATGCCTTCGTGAAATCGCCTACCGTCATGTCAGCCGTGACTTCAATCGTGGTCTGCTTCCCGCCCACCTCTACGGTGAAAGAGCCGGACGCCACGCCAAGCTCGGACAGGCTCGTGCTGGAGGAAATCTTCTCGCCCCCGGCAGATTCCAGCTGTGCGCCAGTCAGGTATCCCGCCGTCGCCAGCTTCTTGACCTCCAGCATCTGCGTCCCGTTGAGGACGCTTGAGGAGGCCGACACGGAAGCCTTCGTGCCGTCCGACACCTTCGTGGCTTTCTTCTTGTAATTCCCGGCCATGCGCATGTTGGAAAGCGTCTTGCTGTAGAAGTTGTAAATCTTCGTGTTCATTTCCTTCCACGCGTCCTGCTTCCAGGAAAGCTTCTTCTGCGCCTTCGTATATTTTTCCTGTTTCGTACGGTATGCCGACACCAGCTCCTGCACGATGGAGTCAGTGTCCAAGCCCGAATTCAAACCTTGAATGCGAATCGCCATCCGACATCCCTCCTATCCTTTCTCATCTATCATGATGCCCGCCAGCTCCCATACCTTCGCAATCATGTCCAGCGTCTCCTCCGGCGGGATCTCCCGGATCACTTCCTTCGTGTTCCTGTCCACGACCTTGATCGTGACGCGGTTCGTCGCATCATGTATGCCAAAAATCAGCTCGTTGTTCTTCACCTTGCGGTTGACTTCCTCCACCGCGCGCTTGAGGGCCTTGTTGTTCGCCGCCTCCTGGGATTCCTGCAAGGCATTGCGATCCTCTTCCTCTTCCACGCCTAGCGGCTTCCTCTCGGTCTGGGGATCCAGCCCGGAAACGGCTCTCGCCTTCACGCTCCCGTCCTGCGCCACAGGAGCCTTCTGCCTCACGCTCCCGTCCTGCGCTACCGGGGCCTTCTGCTTCACGCTCCCGTCCGGAACTGCCTTCACCTGCGGCTGCGCTACGGCCTGCTGCGCCGCTGGCTCTACCGTGACGGCAGGCGCCTTCGCTACGGCCTCCGGCCCACTTCCCTGATAAACCGGCGCCGGCTTGCTTACCTTCGTAATTTCCATAAAATATCACCTCCGTGTGAATCGCCGTTTTTTTCACCGCAACCGCTCCGAACCCTCGCATATCCGCGTCAGATACCCTCGCAGTCACGCTTCATCTATTGTTATATCGGCATTCTTTCATGAATAATTTACAATCGCCATGAATTTTGCCGCTCCCGAATCCCCGTCGTCACAGGATATCCTCTAACGCCGCAAGGCTGCCGATGGATGACGATGCCTCATTTTCCTTCTGGATCTGGAGGTATACCTCTTTCCGGTACACCGGAATCTCCTTTGGCGCATTGATCCCGATCTTCACCTGGTCGCCGCGAAGCTCCAGGATGCTGATCTCGATGTCGTTGTTCACCATGATGGACTCGCCCTTTTTTCTGGTCAACGCAAGCATCTTATTTCCCCGCCTCCTCTTTCTTCGCCTTCAGGATATCGTAAATCTTGAATTTCACGGGAAAGTCGTCTTCCACGATAATCTGCGCGGCCTTCCTCTCCTCCGCGTTGATGACAAGCGGGGCCTTCAAGTTCACGCTGAGCTGCGTGATGTCCTCGGACGCCGTGACCGTCACGAGCACGTAAACATTCTCATCCGTGAGCGTGCCCAGGCTCTTCAAGCCTTCGTCCTCCACATGGGGGTTATAATCTTCCTTGACCAGCAGCGGATCCAATACCGGGAGAGCGAAAGTGGGCTCGTCTAACGACTGCATCCAGGAAATCGCCTTCGGCGAGCCATCTTCCTTCAAGTCAAATATGAGGGCAAAATCCTTGCAATCCGGGAAGCCGATGATGCCATTCTCAAAGCGAATCACCTTCTCGTCCTCGATCTCTACCTCTCCAAACAGCCTTGTCTCAATCTGCATAACCAACCTCCAGCTTTCTCATCAAATCGGCGCCGCGGCTCGCGCAAACGCCCCTTCTCACGCGGCGGCGCCACAAATCCCGGTCGTGCGTGCGGCTTTTGCCGCAGCGATGCCCTATTATACTCTGAAAGCCCAGCCGCAATGGGCATGCGGATGGACTGCTTGCAGTCTAATCCGCGTGGACATTAGCGACGCTAACCCGTGTATAAGGGCGATAGCCCAAACTGCGAATACGGGTAGGATTGCGAAAGCTACGCCGCGGCGGAGCAATCCGTGGGCTTTCATCCACGGTGGCGCCCCGCTTGCGGGGCATGGGCGTTTTATAAGTAATTCAATAGCGTCTGCCCGTTGGCCTTCGCCGATGCCTGCAGCGACGCCTGGTATGCCTCGTACGCCGACTGGAACTCCACAATGATGTTGGAGAGCTCCTCGTCCTCGTTCCTCGTCTTCAGCTCCTCGAACGTGGACTGCTGGCTGGACACGCGGTTCTCGGTCAGGTTCAGCCGATCCTCCCGGCTCCCCAAATCGGTCCTGGCGAGCGTCACGGTATCGCTGTATTCCTTGAATTTCCCGATTCCCTCGGAATAGAGCTTCTGCATGTTGTCGTCCGCGTAAGCGGCTTCCTTCTCCGCGGCCTCCAGCCACTGATCCAGCGCCGCCTGCGACTTCTCGTCATTATATTGCGTCTCTTCCTTCATGGCCTTGATCTTGTCGATCTTTTCATGGGCCGCTATCGCCGCCTGAACCGCGTTCGTCAATTCATCGATGTCGCGCCCTATGGAGGCGTCAAACACCTGATCCGCCTGTGTGTTCACGGTTATGGTCTGGTTAAACGCGATCGAGAACTTGATATCCTGCTTTTCCTTCGTATATACGATCTGATTGTCGGGGTCCGTCGTGTCCACGCAGTCAAAATACTGCTCGGGGCGGATCTCGCCTTTCTTGAAGCCCTGCTTCGTGTAAGTGACAGACAGCTCCCGCTTCTCGCTCTTTAAGGTGCTAGAGACTTCCTTCCCCAAGACAAGCTCGCCCGTCTCCTTGAAGAAAATCACCTGATTGTCATTTACCTGGAAGCCGCCTTTCTCCCAATCCTCATAGGAAAGGTCCGTGACGACCTCTACCGGGC
>CAZOLD010000044.1:0-3347 GCA_964580595.1 uncultured Eubacterium sp. | reverse complement strand
CAGGGCGACGTTGATGTCGCGGTCGCCGACGTGCTCCGTATAGGTCAGGTTGTTCGCGTCCAGATCCTCCAGCCCCTCGTAGGAAAGGCGGATCCGGTCATAAGTGTACTCCTGCGGCATATCCTCCATTTCCACGCCAATCGGGTTGCCATCCGCATCATACCCCAATACGTTCGGCACATCCACGAGATTGCCGTAATACCGCCTCTCCTCGATATCCTCATAGGACAGCGGCTCCGTAATGTCGTAAGTGATATCCGGATCGTCCTCAAGGAACGTCAGGCGGCTGCCCGTCTTGTAGCCGGTGAAGACCGTCCGGCCCGCGCAGTCCGCGTTCCCTTCCTCGTACACCTGCTCCCGCAGCGATTTCATGTTCTCCAGGATGGCCGCGCGGTTGTCCGCCGTCAGCGTGTCTGTCGCGCCGTTATTGCACTGCTTGTATATATTCTCCAGGATAGTCTGCATATTCTTGAGCGCGTTCTCCGTCACCTCAATCCAGGAACGGGCATCCGGGATATTCTTGTCAAAATATTGATTCAGCTCGTTCAAGTTGCTCCTGAGGCGAAGCGACCGGATGGCGATGACCGGATCATCCGACGGCCTCGTGATCTTCTTATGCGTGGCCATCTGGGTGTTCTTCTTGTCCAAAACCACCTTATTGCGGTTCATGTTATTCATGCTGTTCCTGCTTATCATGCTGTTGGTAACTCTCATCATAGCCCTAACCCTCCTACACGCCTGTCTCCAATATGAGACGGTCATACATCTCCGACATCGTCTGGATCATCCGTGAAGCCAGATTATACGCATTCTGGAACTTAATCATGTCTAACGCTTCCTCGTCCTCGTCAACCCCCGAAATCGACATCCTTTTCTGTTCGATGGAATCCGATATGTTCGTATAATTTTTCAGGAAAATTTGCGCTTCCTGCGTATCTACGGAATTATCGCTGATCAAGGACTTCATGAAGCCGTCCGCCCCGCCGCCGCGGAACAAATTGACCTCGCTCTTGAGCTTGAGCATCTCGGCCACGATGTCCTGGATCGCCTCGCCGTCCGCAAGGTCGCTCTTCTGCAGCGTGACCATCCTGGAGGGATCCCCCGCGATGTCGCCCGCCACCTGCACATTGTCAGCCGTCAGCAGGTAATAGAAATCGCCAAACGCGTCCATGCTCTCGTTCGAGCTGCCGTCCGCGTTGGGGACGTAATCCGAAAAATCATACTCGCTGCCGTCCGCGACATTCTCCGCGACGAAAAACGCGCCCCCGGCGTTGCCGTCCAAATCCGTCCCTTGCTTATGCAGCTCGTTGAAATGCTTCGCGAACTCGCGCAGGAACAGGTTGGCCTGCGCCTGGTAGTATGGCACGCCCATGGCCTCGATGTTCGCGCCGATTGCCGCCTTGCGGCCCATGAGCCTCGCCTGGTCGTTCGCGGGCACCACTTCCTCTAAATGGAACTCGTAAGTCTCCGTCGCCGCGTCGTAGGTGAACCCTTTGTAATTATACAGCTTGTTATTGATATTCAGCGTGCCTTCCGCCGGCATCGTCATCCTGCCCACTTCCTTGATCGATGGGTCCGAGATGGAAACGACCGTATTCCCGTCGTCCCCCGTGGAAAAGCCGTTTATCTTGCCGCTGAATCCCTCGTTATTATTGCCGTCGCGGATGTCGAACAGCCCCTTCAGCCTGCCCTCGCAAGTCGCGCCGGTGGCGCTGAACGGCACGTTGTCCCCCGTCCAGTACAAGTCATACAGCCCGTCGATATCCGACTGGTTCACGCGATGCTCGCGCGCGACATATTTCAGCGTGTTGTACTCAAACGAATCCACGAGCGTCTGCCCGTTTATCTTCACCAGATAGTTCGTCGCCCCCGTGAACACGTCCGGGTCCTTGCTGTCGCTGACCTTCGTCTCCGTCACTTCCACCGGCACCAGCTCGGAGAGCTGGTCGATGAGGAGCGCCCTCTGGTCACGCAAGTCATTCGCGTTCGTCCCCTGCAGCTCGATGACGTTGATCTGCTTGTTCAAAAGGGCGATCTTCTGAGCGATCCCGTTAATCACTTCCACCTGGTTCGCGATCTCCTCGTTGCAGTCCTGCTGCAGCTTGGCGAACCCGGTCGTCATGCTGTGGAAATAGTTCGTGAAATTCTGCGCCTTGCTGATGAAGGCCTGCCTCGCGTCCAGGCTCTCGGGATTCCTATGCAGGTCGTCCATCGCGTTGAACATCTCGTCTAGTATCGTGCTGTATCCCTTCGTCGTGTCATCGTCAATCAGGTAATCCTCAAACTGCTGCATGTAATAGAGCTCCGCGTCATATTTCCCCACATGAGCGCTGTTCTCCCAATATTTCACGTCATAATAAAAATCCCGCTTCTGCACGATCTCGGGCGTGTCCACGCCGCTTCCCGCCATGCCGTAACGCTCGTTCATCTTCAGCGCCTCCGCCGCCTTGCGGACGGCCTCCTGCCTCGTGTATCCCGGCGTGTGCGCATTGGAAATGTTGTTCGCTACCACGTTCGTGGCCGCATGAAATGAATTCAAGGCAGAGCCCGCGATCGTCAAGCCAAAAAAGGTAGATGCCATAATAACCTCCTATTCCGCGCCGCCCGCTCCCGGCCTCTTCGGCCCGGGCACGGCCGCTCCTTACAGCTGCGTCACCAAGTGCTCGATCATCTCGGAAACCACGTTGATGAAACGGCTTGCCGCGTTGTACGCGCTCTGGTACTTTATCATGCTCTGGAGCTCCTCATCCGAGGAAACCCCGAAAACCATCATGCGGTTCTCATCGATGCTGCTTACCTCGCTGTTCAGCCCTTCCGCAGCCCCTTCATACACCGCGCCCCTCACGCCGAATTCCGAAATCATGCGGTCATAATACCCTCGGAAGCTGCATGGGGAAGTATTGTTCGGGTTAATCGTGTGGGTCTCCGCGCTCCACGCGTCCACGATGCTCTGCGCCATGCCATACGCGGTCTCCCCGGTCTGTGACAAATGCGGCAGCCATTCCTCTTCCTCCACCAGATCCGGATTCACAATCAGGCTCTTCGTCGTGTACATCTTGGAGGTGTCCGTCATGTCCTCTTCGTTATAGATGTAATAGGTCTTGCCGTCCGTGGCCTCCACCTTGGTATACCGCTCGCAGCCGCGCCTCACGAAAAGCTCGCGCCCGGGCTTCTCCCCGTCCGCGCCGACGCATCCGTTCTCCTCATCCCAAATCCTGACGGAACCGGCCGCGTAGGTCTGGCCCGTGTTGGCATCCGTGATCGTCTGGTCTAGCACCTTCGTCGGGCTAAAGATCTCATTGATGGCAGTCACCAGGCCGTGAACCAGCTGGTCAAACTCCGCCTCG
>CAZOLD010000043.1:0-10678 GCA_964580595.1 uncultured Eubacterium sp. | reverse complement strand
GTCTTTTCCGCCTGCTTGTACGCCTCAATATCCGCTTTCACGTCCGCTAAGTATTGCTCGCTCGGGTTGGCCTCCTGCAGCTCGGGGTCCATCAGCGCCCGCGCCTGCTCCGTCATTTCCGCCAATTGCTCCTCGGTATATTCCTCGCCGTAATAGCATTTGATGATGCGGCTGTAAAACGCCACGACCTCCCGCACGGTCTTGGGATAATACTGGTCCAGGTCCTTGGAAATGATCTGCTCCGCTTCCGTCATTTCCGGCTCTTTCTCCGCGTGCCGCTGCGTCAGGTAATAGTAGTATCCCAGGCATAACGCCGCGCATAACACGACAACCAGGATCGTCTTGACATTCCTTTTCATGGAAAACACCCCCTTTAAGCCCGGCTGTCACGGCCGGCTTTGGAAATCCAGCTCCACGCTCTTAGCGTCCTTCCCCAGCTCGGCCTCCGGGAAGATCTTGCGCACTTCCTTCATGTACTGCTCCGCGTGGACCAGGGACGGGCTAAAATGCGTGAGCCACATTTTCGCGGCATGCGCGTCCCTGGCAATCTGCGCCGCCTCGTAAAACGTCATGTGCTTGTATTGCCTGGCCTTGTCCGCTTTCTCTCTCTCCGCGTACATCCCTTCCAGGATGAGCAAGTCGGCGTCCCGCGCGTTTTCCGTGATTGCCGGGGTCGGCCTCGTGTCGGTGCAATAGGTAAGCTTAATCCCCTTGCGCGGCGGCCCTAACACCATCTGCGGCGTGTAAGTCGTGCCGCCAATTTCCAATGCCTCTCCTTTTTGCAGCCGGTTCCAGCAATTTTTCGGGATGCCCAGGCTCTCCGCGCGTTCCGTCAAGAACTGCCCGGACCTTGGGATCTCCAGCGTGTAGCCGTAGCAAGGGACGTTATGGTTCACCCGAAAGGCCGTGATGTGGTACCCGTACAGCTCCAGGCATTCCTGGGGCCGGCAGAGTTCCACGTAACGGATCTCGAACGGCAGCTCCGGCGCTATGACGCGGAGGGAGTCCACGACGTGCTCTAAGCCTTTGGGCCCCACCATCGTGAGCGGCTCCGTCCGCTCCGCGTTCCCCATCGTGAGGAGCAATCCCGGGAGGCCGCTGATATGATCCGCGTGGTAATGGGTGAAGCAAATCGTGTCGATCGGCTTGGCGCTCCAACCTTTTTCCCGCATGGCGATCTGCGTGCCCTCCCCGCAGTCAATTAACAGGCTGCTCCCGTTATATCGCGTCATCAGCGCCGTAAGCCAGCGGTTCGGGAGCGGCATCATCCCCGCGGTCCCCAACAAGCATACATCCAACATATCGATTCCTTTCCTGTCCTGGAAAATTCTTCTCCCCGCGCCGCGTGGGAAACGCCAGGGGTCAGGCAGATGGGAGGAGGGAACGCTCCATCACGATCCCGTCTTCCCTGGGGAACTCATAGAACCCTTTCCGAATCCCGCAGGCGCGAAAGCCGAGGCTTTCATACAGGCCGATCGCCCTGCGGTTCGAGGCTCGCGCCTCCAGCACAACCCGCGCGATCCCTTCCCACCGCGCCATCGCGAGCAGGCAGCCCAGCATCCGCCGCCCGATCCCCCGCCCCTGCCAGGCGGGGGCGACCGCCACGTTCGTGATCTCGCCTTCGCCAAAGGAGCAATACATGCCGCAATATCCCACAAGCTCGTCTCCCGACACGGCGGAAAGGAACAGCGTATCCTGACTCATCGCGTCCAGGAACGCCTGCTCCGTCCAGGGCTGTGAGAACAGCTGCCGCTCAATCCCCGCGGCCTGCCCGACATCCCCTTCCTCCATCCTCCGGAAGGAAACATGGGCTTGCTCCCAGCCAGCATCATTTTCCCACAGGACGGGCCCCGCGACGCTGCCGCGCGGGACGGGCTTTGAGCCATTCTCCGGCAGGTCGGATCCTGCTTCGTTGCCGCGCGGGGCGCGCTTTGCGTCACCCTCTCGCACACTTGACCCCGCGACGTTTCTGCGCGGGATAGGCTCTGCTCCGCTGCCGCGCGGGGCGCGCTCTTCCCGTCCTCCCGCGTCACGTTTCCCCGGCATTTCCGCCGTCCTTTCCGGCCTCGACCCGTTGCCGCTCCGCCTGGGAAGGGCGCAAATACTCCGGCTTGAACGCCGCGGCATCCACGGTTTCCCCACGTCGGCAATACCCCAGCGCCAGCGTGGCGACCGAGGATGCCCTTTGCCGGCTCAAATGCGCGGGGGCGAAGGAATAAGGCACCAGGCAATGCTCCTTTATGTATTCTTGGAAAACCGGCGCGCCGTCGCCTAGGAACGTGACGGGGACGGCCCTCGCGTTAATCCCGTCAATGATTTCTCCGATCCCGGCGGCATGCTGCGGCTCGACGGCCTCCATGCGCGCGCCCGAAAAGGAATAAAGCCCCGTATAGGCCTGGGAGCGCCTCGCGTCCATCAGCGGGCAAACCAGCCCCGCGCTGCCGCACAGGTTGTAGGCAAGCGCGTCCACTGTCGGGATCCGCGCCAGCGGCTTGCGCAAGGCGAGCCCCAGCCCCTTGGCCGTCGCCGCCCCGATGCGCAGCCCGGTAAAAGACCCGGGACCCGCGGCTACCGCTATCGCGTCGATGGACTGGATATCCACGCCCAGCATCCCCATGACGGCATCCAGCATCGGCAGGAGCGTCTGCGAATGCGTTTTTTTGTAATTCACCGTATATTCCGCCAGGAGGCTGTCCTCATCCACGACGGCCACGCTCGCCACCAGGCCGGAGCTGTCAATTCCCAAAATCCTCATCCCGGCACCTCGCTTATCGTAACCTTCCGGTAGTCAAACCCCCGCTCCAGGTCCTTTTCCATCCGGATGGAGAGATAGCCCGCGGGCAGGATTTCCGCAATCCGCCCCGCCCATTCCACCAGCGTGAGCCCTTGCCCGTAAAAATAATCCTCGTACCCGATCTCTTCCATTTCCTCCGGGCTCTCAATCCGGTACGCGTCAAAATGATAGAGCGGGATCCTGCCGTCCTCGTAAACCTGCAGGATCGTAAATGTCGGGCTGCAGACGGGATCCTCCACCTGCAGCCCCCTTGCGATTCCCTGCGCAAGCGTCGTCTTTCCCGCTCCCAAATCCCCTTCCAGCGCGTACACGTCCCCCGGCCGCGCCTCTTCTCCCAGCGAAACGCCCAGCCGGAACGTCTCCTCCGGCGAGAATGTCTCGATTTCCCGCATTTCCCCTCGCTCCTCCCCTGTTTTCGCGGCGCCAGGCGTCACGCCTACTGCCTCACGCAGCACGTATGCCGGTTATTTTCCCCGGAAGCCCGCGCCGGCCGCCTTTCTCCCGCAAGTTCTCTTAGGAATCCACGGAAAAGGGGTTCGTCTTCAGCCGGTAGCTGTCCATATGGCTTATCGCAAGGGAGAGGATGGTCTCGTACTCATCCTTGATAAGCTCCCGCGGGATCACGTAGGCATTCACCCTGGTGCTGTAAATCAAGAGGTTGCTCTTCGTGGAAACCATCTTGTAAATCTGCTTCCACTCCAAATCCGCCGTCTGCCCGTCCTGAGAGACGTGCACCCCCTGCTCATCCACTTTGTAATGGAGCGGGCGCTTCAGGACCTCGGACGAAGCGATCTGCTTCTTTGAGCGCAGGTAGAGGCTCCCCGGCACGTAAGCCAGGAACACGATGCCAAGGATAAGGTATATCACGGTATTCCCGAGGCCGACCCTCCCGTAGCTGATGGCCGCCATGATGAGGAGCCATACGCCCACGACCGTAGCCATGATCCCCTGGAATCCATGGTAGGCATGGTATAAATTAAACCGGAACATGTCCTTATCCGTTATCGTGACGTCAAATTCTACTGCCATTCTATCGCTCCCTCTATGAAATCCCCGCCCCGCGCCTTGGGGCGCAACCCTCCCGCGCCGGAGCGAGGCGTTCCCGCTCCGGATCAAAGCCTCCCGCGCCGGAGCGGAAAACGTTCCTATTGCTTCGCCTGAAGCGTCTCTTCCATGAAGGAAAGCGCGCTTTCCCGGAATATCTCGCTGGAGGAATCATGGCCCACGCCCGGGACGACAATCAGCTCCGCGTCCGGGTATAGCTCCGCCGCCTGCTCCACGTAAGTGCGCGGCACGATCGGATCCTGGTCGCCCCATATGATCAGCACCGGATCCGGGAACGTCCCGATATTGTCGAAAGTATAGAAATCACGGATGACCCGGAAGAACTGGCTGCCTAGATCGAGATCCCAGTAAGTATAAGTCTCGCCCTCTTTTGGCATATCCTCCTCAGTCGGGAATCTCTCCCTCCAGTCGTCCGGCACGTTCAAGGCCGGGAAATACAGCACCAGGCCGGCGACCTGCCCGATGAGCTCCTCGCCCGCCAGCGTCGTCACGAGCCCGCCCATGCTTCCGCCCAGGAGGAAAATCCGGTCCGGATCCACGCCGTCTAGCTCCTTTATGTCATTGAATACCGCAAGCAGGTTCGCCTTTTCCGTAAATATGGTCATGTCCGTGGTATCCCCGCTGCTCTGCGACGCTTTCCCGCCCCCGCAAAAATCAAAGGCGTACGCGTTAAACCCGTGCTGCGCGAATAGGGTGCAGTCACTCCTGAACTGATCCTTATACCCGTTGTACCCGTGGCTCAATATGACTGTGGGCCATGTCCCTTCCGGCTTCGGGGAAAACAGCCTCCCGCTAATCTGGTTCACCCCGTCCGTGACATCGTGCGCGGTCTCGTCTACCTCGTATGTCTCCAGGACGGTAACCTCTAGCTCCGCCGTCTTCCCGTTGGCGGTCTCCGCCTTGATGGTCGTGGGGCCAACCTGTTTCGCCGTCACCCTGCCCGTGCTGTCCACAACCGCCACATTTTCATCCGTGGACGAGAACGAGACGCTCTTATCCGTCGCATCCTCGGGGAGCACTTCCGCAGTGATCTGCGCCGTCTTCCCCACCAAGATGGAAGCGGAAGGCGATACCTGCAAAGTCACGCTTGAAGCCTCAACCGGATTTTCCTCATCGGGCTTCTCTTCATCGGGCTTCCCCTCGGGCGGCTGCTCCTTGACCGTCACCGCCACCTGCGCCGTCTTATGGTTCACGGAGGACACGGTGATCTTTGCCGTCCCCGCCGCGACCGCCGTTACCTTGCCTCCCGCGTCGACGCTCGCCACCGCCCCGTTCGAGGAGGCGTAGGTCAGCCGCTTGTCCGTCGCGTTGGCCGGGTGCGCCTCCGCCTTGATCTGCGCTGTCTCGCCCACAGCCAGCTCGGAAGGGCTGATCGTCGCCGTCACCGATTCCACCGCGACGGCCCCGGGCTTCCCCTCGGGCGGTTTAGCTGTCCCCTTTTTCGCCGTCACATTTACTTTCACATAGGCGGATTTCTTCTTCCCGTTTTTCCCGGTTACCTTCACGGTCACTTTTGCCGTGCCTTGCTTTTTCGCCGTGATTTTTCCCTTGCCGCTCACCTTCGCGACCGACGGCTTGCTCGATTGGTACGCCACCTTCTTCTTCGCGTTCGCCGGCTTCACGACTACTTTCAAGGATGCCGTCTTCCCGGCAGGAAGCCGGATGGCCTTCCTCGTGACCGTCTTCCCGCCGCATTTTATCGCGACGGACTTGACGGATTGCTTCTTCGCGGCCCTTCTCGCCTGCGCGTCCGCCGGCGGCAGCATGCCGACAGCCAAGGCGGCGACCAGCGCGCACGCCAATGCTTTCTTCCAGAAACATCTTGCCTTCTTCATCTTCATTCCCCCATTCTTCTCTTGTAACGCTAACGCCGTTCTTCGCACCGACAGCGTCCCATGCTCCAAACGCCGCGGACGGGCATACGCCAACGCCGTTCCTCACCCTGACAGCGTCCGTGCGCCATACGCCGCGGGAATCGCCGCGGACGGGCATACGCCTAGTCGTTCTTCGCACTGACAGCGTCCCATGCCACGGGAAGCGCCGCGCCGTCAGCCGTTTTTCTCCATGGCGCGCATCAGGTTGACCATCTCAATCGCCGTGCATGCCGCGTCGTATCCCTTGTTGCCAGACTTCGTGCCCGCGCGCTCGACGGCCTGCTCGATGTTATCCGTCGTGACAATCCCGAAAATGACGGGCACCTCCGTCTTCAGGCCCACCGCGGCAATGCCCTTGCTGACCTCGGTGCATACATAGTCATAATGGGACGTCGCGCCCCGGATGACCGCCCCTAGGCATAAAATGGCGTCGTAATTCCCCGTCTCCGCCATTTTTTGGGCCGTGAGCGGGATCTCGAACGCGCCCGGCACCCACGCAAGCGTGATGTCGTCGTCCGCCACGCCGTGGCGCAAGAGCGCGTCGTTCGCGCCGCTTACCAGCCTTGAGACGATGAACTCATTGAAACGCGACGCGACGATGCCGACCTTCATCGCGCCCGCTACCACTTTTCCTTCCAGAACCCTCATGCTCGCCCTCCTTTTCCAGGGGCCGTCCCGGCACGCGCCATGGCGGGACGCCGTGCGCGCCCGGCACGCGGCGCCCTAATAATCCGTCATGTGCTTCATCTTGTTCTGCTTGGTCTTCAGGTAGAAGACGTCCGTCTTCCTCGCGGGCATCTGGATGGGCACGCGCTCGACGATCGAGATGCCGTATCCCGACAGCCCCGTGATTTTCTTCGGGTTGTTCGTCAAGAGGCGCAGCTTCCTGGCGCCTAAGTCATTCAGGATCTGCGCGCCAATCCCGTAATCCCGCAGGTCCGGCGCGAACCCCAGCTTCACGTTCGCCTCTACCGTGTCATACCCCTGCTCCTGGAGCTCGTATGCCTTTAGCTTGTTGATGAGGCCGATCCCGCGCCCCTCCTGGCGCATGTACAGGAACACCCCGCGCCCTTCCTTCGCGATGGCCTTCATGGCCGCGTCAAGCTGCTCCCCGCAGTCGCAGCGCGCGGAGCCGAACACGTCTCCCGTGAGGCACTCGGAATGCACGCGGCAGAGCACTGGCTCCCCATCGGAAACGTCGCCCATCACGAGCGCAACATGGTGCTCCCCGTTCAGCTTGTTGACATAGCCGTAAATCTCGAATTCCCCGTATCTCGTAGGGAGCTTCGCGTGCGCCTCGCGCCGCACCAGGCTCTCACGGTCCATGCGGTAACGCACCAAGTCCGCGATGGTGATGACGGTCATCCCGAATTTCTCCGCCAGCTCTAACAGCTCCGCCGTCCGCATCATGGTGCCGTCCTCGCGCATGATCTCGCAGCACAGCCCGCAGGGGGCAAGGCCCGCTAGGACGGCCAAATCCACGGTGGCCTCCGTATGCCCCGTGCGCTTTAAGACGCCGCCCTCCCTCGCCTCTAAGGGGAACATATGGCCAGGCCTGCGGAAATCCCCGGGCTTCGCGCCTTCCTTCACGACCGCCTGCGCCGTCTTGGAACGCTCGTACGCGGAAATCCCGGTATCCGTGTCCACCGCGTCAATGGATACCGTGAACGCCGTCTGGTGGTTGTCCATGTTCTGCTCCACCATTTGCTTTAAGCCTAATTTCCGGCAAAGCTCCTTGCTCATCGGCATGCAGATCAGGCCTTTCCCGTGCGTCGCCATGAAATTCACGTTCTCCGGCGTGGCAAACTCGGCGGCGCAGATGAAATCCCCTTCGTTTTCCCGGTCCGGGTCGTCAATCGCCATGATGATCTTCCCTTTCCGGATGTCCTCTATCGCCTGCTCGACCGTATCCGTTTTCTTACCCATTTCCCTACTTCCCTTCTACGCCAAAAACCCGTTCTCCCTTAAGAACCCTTCCGTCATCCCGCCCCCCGGCGCGGGCCCGGATATCAGCTTCTCCACGTATTTGCCGATAATGTCGCACTCGATATTCACGACGCTCCCGGGCTTCGTCCTGGAAAGGGAGGTCACGGCCCTCGTGTGCGGGATGACGGAAACCCGAAAATCCCGGTCCGACACGTCCGCCACCGTCAGGCTGATGCCGTCCACGGCGACCGAACCCTTCCCCACGATGTAGCGCAAAAGCTCCGGCGCCGCCTCGATGACGAACCAGACGGCGTTCTCCTCTGTCCAGACCCGGCGAACCGTGCCGGTGCCGTCGATGTGCCCCGACACGATATGTCCCCCGAACCTCCCGTCCGCCGGCATCGCGCGCTCTAGGTTCACCGCCTCCATCAACGGCATGGAAAAGAGGCTGCTGCGCCGCGCCGTCTCGGCCATCACGTCCGCCATGAAGCCGTCCCCGTCCATCTCCGCG
This sequence comes from uncultured Eubacterium sp., assembly GCA_964580595.1. Lineage (GTDB taxonomy): Bacteria > Bacillota > Clostridia > Lachnospirales > Lachnospiraceae > Petralouisia. The sequence continues at coordinate 2,508 of CAZOLD010000043.1, read as the reverse complement.
ACGGTCAGGCAGACGCCGTTGGCCGCGATGCTGTCCCCGACCTTCGTCCCCTCTAAAACCTTTTGGCATGAAATCTTGATCCGCGCCGACACGGAACCCTTCTGCCTCTCGCAAAGCTTCCCTGTTTCCTCGATAATGCCGGTAAACATCAAACCCTCCTACCGCGCGATCCTCCCGGTCACGCACCAATCCTCGCCATATGAGGATAGCTCCACGTCCCGCAGCCGCACCGCGTCGCGCATCTTCTCGATCCCGAAGCCCCCGACGGGGGACCTGGCCCTCTCCCCCGCCACCAATTTCGGCGCGATGAAGGCATATACCCTTTGCGCCAGGCGTTCCTGCAAGACGGAGGCGTTTAGGGCGCTCCCGCCCTCTAGCAGGATGCTGTCGACCTGATGCTCCCCCAGCTGCCGCAGAAGGAATCGCATGTCCAGCAGCCGCCTTCCCGCCGTCTCCTTGACGGGAACCTCCAGGAGCCTGACGCCCCGGCTCCTTAACGTATCCAGCGTCCGTCCCAAGGGGGCCACGTCCGGCGCCATCCCCCGGGAGCGCAGCCGCTCCGCCTCCTGCCTGTTCCACGCGACGACCGTGGCAATCAGCCCGGCTGTCTTGACAATCCGGCTGTCGGGGGGGATCCTTAGCCTGGTATCGCAAATGATGCGCACCGGATCCCTGCCGCCGGGCATCCGGCAGTTCAGCATGGGGTCGTCCGCTAAGACCGTGCCGATGCCCACCATGATCCCCCGGTAACGGTTCCTCAACTGCTGGACGCGTTCCCGCGCCTCCTCGCCCGTCACCCATTTGGAATCCCCGCTCTCGCAGGCAATCTTCCCGTCTAGCGTCATGGCATACTTTAGCGCCACGAACGGCATCCCGTCCTCCATGTAATGGAAAAACACCTCGTTTAAGCGCCTGCATTCCTGCTCTAAGATCCCCGTCTCCGTCAGGATGCCATGATCCCGCAGGATCTGCGCGCCCTTGCCGGCCACTTTCGGGTTGGGGTCCAGGCAGCCGATGTAAACCTTGCGTATTTTCTTCTCGATGATGATGTCCGTGCACGGCGGCGTCTTGCCGTAATGGCAACAGGGCTCTAAGTTCACGTAGAGATCGGCGCCTTGCGTATCCTCCCGGCAATTCAGCAGGGCATTCCTCTCCGCGTGGAAGCCCCCGTACCTCTCATGGCAACCAGCCGCGATCACCCGCCCGTCCTTCACGACCACGCAGCCCACCATAGGGTTTGGCGAGACGCGCCCCTCTCCCCGCTTGGCCAGCTCGATTGCCACCCTCATATAGGCTTCCGAAGACTTCCGGTCCTGCTGCATCTCCACACTCCCATCAACCCGAGCGAAAGGCGTCGCGGGCGGCGCCCTCCCGGGAGGCGCAAGCCCGGGAAAAGCCCCCGCCAACGCGGTTCATAAAGGCTATGCAACCTTTGACAATTGCATAGCCTGACTTTGCATAGCCTGACTTCGACAGCCTGGCTGAAAAAGCTGCTCTTCCCGCAGCCGCCGTCAGGAGGCTCCGCCCGCGCCCGCCGCGCGGGGCGGCTTCCCTGCGCTTATGCCGCTTATACCACGCCCTGCGCTAACATGGCCTCCGCTACTTTCTCAAAGCCGGCGATATTCGCGCCCGCCACATAGTCGCCATCCTTGCCGTAACGCTTCGCGGCCTCGTCCAGGTTATGGAAAATATTGACCATGATGCGCTGCAGCCTGCTGTCCACTTCCTCGAACGTCCAGCTCAGGCGCTCGGAGTTCTGGCTCATCTCCAGCGCGGAGGTCGCCACGCCGCCCGCGTTCGCCGCCTTCCCGGGGGCGAAGAGCACCTTGTTCTGCTGCAGGTATTCCGTCGCCTCTAGCGTCGTCGGCATGTTCGCGCCCTCCGCGACCGCGATGCACCCGTTCGAGACGAGGGTCTTGGCATCGTCAAGAAGCAGCTCGTTCTGCGTCGCGCACGGCAGCGCGATGTCGCACTTGATGCTCCAAACGCCGCGCCCCTCGTGGTACTCCGCGCTCGGCCTCGCGCCCGCGTACTCCGTCAGGCGCGCGCGCCGGACTTCCTTCACGTCCTGCAACAGCGCCACGTCGATGCCCTCCGGGTCATATACCCATCCGGTGGAGTCGCTGACGGTCACTACCTTCGCGCCAAGCTGCTGCGCCTTCTGCGTCGCGTAAATCGCCACGTTCCCAGAGCCGGAGACGCACACGGTCTTGCCCTTGATTTCATGCCCGTTTCTCTTTAGCAACTCCGCCGTCAGGTAAAGCAGCCCGTAACCGGTCGCCTCCGTGCGGGCGAGGGAGCCGCCAAAGGAAAGCCCCTTCCCGGTCAGCACGCCCTCGTAAGTGCCGCGGACCTTCTTGTACTGGCCGAACATATAGCCGATCTCCCTCGCGCCGGTCCCGATGTCGCCCGCGGGGACGTCCATGTCCGCGCCGATGTACTTAGACAGCTCGGTCATGAAGCTTTGGCAGAACGCCATGACCTCGCGGTCCGACTTGCCCTTCGGGT
>CAZOLD010000042.1:0-10976 GCA_964580595.1 uncultured Eubacterium sp. | reverse complement strand
TGGCAATATTCTCGGAATCCCTTGATTTCTGGGCATTTTATGCACTTTTAATCCCTGACCCGTGACATCAAAACAACCGTCTCCACATGCACCGTATGCGGGAACATATCCACTGGCTGCACTTCCTTTAACTCAAATCCGCCGGCGCATAAGTATTTCAAATCCCTGGCGAGCGTGGCAGGGTTGCAGCTGACGTAGATTACCCGCCCGGGGCGCACTTTCAGGATCGTGTCCAGGCATTTCACGTCACATCCCTTTCTCGGCGGGTCGACCACGATCACGTCCGGCCGCGGCATCCCTGCTCTGGCCGCGGGCGCCTCCCCTCCGGCCGCGAGCACCTCATCTCTGGCCGCGGGCGCTTCCACCCCTCGGGCCACGAGCGTCTCCGCCTCCCCTCCGGCCGCGCATGTTGCCGCCTTCCCATCCGCTTCCAGACCTTTCCGGGATATGAATGGCGTCGTTTCTTCTCTCCTGGCTGCTTCTTCCTGGGCCTCTCCTCCCGCCGCCATTTTTTCATAAAACTCGGGAAGGACGTCTTCCGCCCTCCCTTCTAGGAATTCCACGTTCCCTATGCCGTTGAGCCTGGCGTTTTGCCGGGCGTCCTCGATGGCGTCGTGGGAAATTTCCACCCCGTAGACGCGCCCCGTGCGCTTCGCTAAGAACAGGGAAATCGTCCCGATGCCGCAATACAGGTCCCAGACGACCTCGTTTCCGGAAAGGCCCGCGAGCCTTTGCACGCATCCGTAGAGCTTCTCTGTCTGGACGGGGTTGACCTGGTAAAAAGAAAGCGGGGAAATCCGGTAGCGGATCCCCCCGATGCAGTCCATGAGGTAGCCCCGGCCCCAGAGGCATATGGTCTCGCGGCCCAGGATGACGTTCGTGTCCTCCTCATTGACGTTCAGGACGATGCTCGCCATGCCCTCGATGGAGCGCAAGCGCCTGATCAGGTCCCCCGCGTGGGGAAGGCTCCTGCCGTTCGCCACGACGCAAGCCATGATTTCTTTTGTCCGGAAGCCCACGCGGATCAGCACATGGCGCACCAGCCCTTTCCCGCTTGCCTCGTCGTAAGGCGGGACGCCCCAATCCTCCATGTACGAAATCACGGCGCCCAGCACCTCCTCATTGGCGCGGTCGCCCAGGACGCACCGTTGGCTTGGCATGATTTGGTGGGTACGGGCGGCATAAAATCCGGCGACGACCCGCCCGTCCCGATCCAGCCCGATCGGGAACTGGGCTTTGTTCCGATAAAAATAAGGCTCTTCCATCCCGAGGATTGGGGAAACGCGGATATGTCCCGCGCCGTCTCCCGCCCCTTCTGTCGAAAAGCCCCCGATCCGCCGCAGGCAATCCCGCAGCTTCCGTTCCTTGTATTCCAGTTGCTTGCGATAATCCAGCTCCTGGATCTGGCAGCCGCCGCATTGCCGTGAAATCCCGCATCGCGGCTCGACGCGGTAGGGCGACGGCTCAAGCACTTCCATCACCTTGGCGTAGCCGAAATCCTTCTTCATTTTCGTGATCCTCGCGCGCACCCTGTCGCCGATGACCGCGCCCTTCACGAAAAAAACCGCTCCTTCCCGCTTGCCAATCCCTTCCCCGTCCGCTCCCATATCCTCGATTCGAAGCTCCGTCTCCATGTTCTTTTTCCATGCCGTCTTGGCCAATTCCGAATCCCCTTTCGCTTTTGCGCTCGGCGCGCCGCATGCCGCGGCCTCCCATCCGTTGCCGTGCCGGCCCGCGGCCCCTTGCGGGGCAATCCGCGGGCTTTCATCCATGGTGGAGTCCCTCTCGCGGGGCAATCCGCGGGCTTTCACCCACGGCGTCGCCCCCTTGCGGGGCATGGGGTTTCGCGCGGAAACCTTCCGCCCCCAGTTTTGCGCCCTTAGTCGCTGGTCTTTCGGATATTGGACTCAAGGATCCGGTTATATCCCAGCCAGCCGGTATTCCCGTAAGAGGATGAGATCGCCTCCCGCATGCACTCCAGCTTCGCGTCCGTGTTATCCGCGAAGCTCAGCGCGAGCGCCTCCACGAGCGCGGGTTTCTTGGGCGACCCGTACTCCAGCTCCCCGTGGTGCGACAGGATGCAATGCTTCAGCTCGTTCGCGAGCTTCTCCGGGAAACCCGGGATTTCTCTGATCCGCCTCCCCACGACCTCGACGCCAATCACGATATGCCCCAGCAGCTGCCCCTCGTCCGTGTAATCATTCGCGGGGAAGGCGGAAATCTCGTCAAGCTTCCCGATATCGTGGAACATGGCCGCCGTCAGCAACAGGTCCTTGTTGAAGATCGGGTAGGCCTTCGCGTAATAATTGCATAAGTTCGTCACGCCCAGCGTGTGCTCCAGCAGCCCGCCCACAAACCCGTGGTGGACGTTCTTCGCCGCGCTGTGGGACTGGAACCGCTTCTTGAATTCCTCATCCTCCAAAAAGAAGCTGGAGCACAGCTTCTTCAGGTACGGGTTTTGCATCCCGTCAATATAAGCGGTAAGCTCCCGGTACATCTGACCGATGTCCTTCTCGCTGACAGGCAGGTACTCCGCGGGGTCGTATTCCCCTTCCCGCGCCTTGCGGATGCGCTTGACGTTCAGCTGCAGCGCGCCCTGGAAATTGGTGACGTCCCCCACCACGTCGATATAGTCAAGTGCCTCGAAATCATCAATCCCGCCCGAGTTGGGGTCCCAGACCTTCGCGTCTAACTGCCCCGTCTTATCCTGCAAAACCAAGGACTCATAGGGCTTGCCCGCCTTCGTCATCGCGGCCTGCCTCGACTTGCATAGATAAATCCCGCCTATGCGTTCCCCTTCCCGAAATTCCTCGATATGCTTCATGCTTCCCTCCCAAACTTCCCATCCGCCAAGGCGGGGGCGCGGCGGGCGGCCCTACCTTAGGACCCCTACCGTCACCGCGCAGTCCAAATCCACGTAATCCTCGCCGCTTTGGCGCTTTACCGTGATGGTAATCACGTCGTCCGGATGGAACCCATAGACCTTCTGGCTGTATTCCTCCACGGACTTGATTTCCTCCCCGTTGATCCCCACGATGACGTCCGCTTCCTGGAGCCCCGCCTCCATGGCCGGGGAATCCATTTCCAATGCCTTGACATATACCCCTTTCGGCAGGCCGTAAGCCGTGGCAATCTCATCCGTTACCGTGCTGACCCGCAGCCCCACGTAGGGCATGTCCCGCTTGTTGGAAAGATCCTCGATCACCTGCTTTAGCTCGGAAATCGCCAGGCCCGTGACCGTGTTCCGCCCGTCCCCGTTATTGTACCCGGGCAGGGACAGGCCCACGATCTCCCCCTCTAGGTTGAGCAGGACCCCGCTCCAATCCTCGCTTCCCGCGATGTCCGTGGTTAGGATGGAGTAATTCGCGTCAATCGTGGACACCGAATTCTGGGAAGAGGTGACCGTGCCGCTCAAAATCATATGCTCCGACGGGATGCCGAGCGCGAGCACCGCCGTGCCCTGGCTGACCAGGTAGGAATTCCCCAGCGACGCCGTCTCCGTCTGCTCCATCGTCCGATCCGGGATATCCGAAAGGGCGACCCCGATGACCGCGATCCCGGTATTGCCATCGTAATTTTTCAAGGAGGCCTCCGCCTGGGTGTCGTCCGGGAACGTGACCTCGATCACCTGCGCCTCCGCCGTCACCCGCTTCTCCGTCAGGACCAGGAGATCCTTGCCGTTTTTCCCGATGATGACGCCTACCGCCTGGTTTTCCCTCTCATACGGGGCATGGAACCAATCCACGTCGCTCTCCACGCCCGTGACGGTAACCATGGATTTACTCGCGTCCCGCCCGACGGCGTAGAGCGCTTCCTGGAGGGATTGGTAATCCGTGAGGCCCAAGTCCGTCCCCTGGCCCTGGGGCTGCTCCTCGCCGGGATTTCCCGTGCCCTCGGCCGCGTTTCCGTTATCTCCGGCGTTTCCGCTTTCCGCGTCCCCGCCTGCCGTGCTGCTCGCGTCACCGTTTCCCGTGCCGCCGTTCGCGCCCGAGTTTCCCGCGTTCCCGGCCGAGCTCCCGTTACCCCCGGCGTCATCGCTTCCCGCGCCGCCGTTCGTGCTGTTCGCGTTTCCGCTTCCCGCGTTCCCGGCCGCATTTCCGTTATCTCCGACGTTTCCGCTTCCCGCGCCGCCGCCGTTCGCGTCACCGCTTCCCGCGCCACCGTTTCCCGTGCTTCCGTTATCTTTGCCTGCCGCGCCGCCGCTTCCCGCGCCGTTCGCGTTGCCAGAGCCCGCTCCGTTCGCTCCACCGCCTGCCGCGTTGCCCGTGCCCGCTCCGCCGGTGTTCGCGTTACCGCTTCCCGCGCCGCCGTTCCCCGTGCCGGCCGCGTTCGCCCCGTTTCCTGTCGCGCCACCGTTTCCCGCGCTTCCGTTATCCGCACCTGCCGCGCCCACGCCGTTTGCGCCACTGCTCCCCGTGCCGCCCGCGTCCCCGCCGGCGCTTTCCGCTCCCGCCGGCAAGGAACCTAAGCTGAGCACGCTGTCGGCCCTTTCCGCCTGCGCCGGGTCGTCGTCCTTGGGGATCGTGATCGCCTGGCTGTCCCCGAGCTGCGCCCAGTCCTCCAGGACTGGCTTCAAGAAAACGAACGTAAGGCACGCGGCGGCCCCGAACGCCGCCCCTAGGGCAAGGCTCAGCCCGAAGCGTATCAGGAGACGCCGCTTGTTGATTGGCTTGTCTTTTATTTTCTCCTTGATGAAGTCATACTGCCGGTCATCCTGCTCCTTCTCGCCCACTGTCCTCCCTCCCCAGTCCTGCCCGAAACCCGGAGGGCGCGGCCCCGCGCCCCATTCACGAAACTTGTATCCCCATTATACGGTTTTTCCCATGCTGTTGCAAGATTTTTCTTTTTGATGTATACTTTGGCCTATGGATGAAAAAGCGTTAGGAACACTGGAATTCCATAAGATTATCGCCATGCTTTCGGATTTCGCCACCTCCCCTTCCGGCAAGGAGCGATGCAAGAAGCTGCGCCCCTCGACGGACTTAGGCGAGATTGAGACCGCGCAGAGGCAGACCGCCGACGCCTTGACGCGGATTTTCCAAAAGGGCTCCCTGTCCTTCTCCGGCGTCCGGGACGTGGGGGCCTCTTTGATGCGCTTAGAGGCGGGCGGGGTCCTCAGCGTCGAGGAGCTTTTGCGCATCGCCTCCCTGTTAGAGGCGGCGAAGCGCGCGAAGGTGTTTTCCCGCGGCGAGAGGGGGGACGCGCCGGAGGATTCCCTGGACGGCCTGTTTGCGGCAATCGAGCCCCTGACGCCCCTATGCGACGAGATCCGCCGCTGCATTCTTTCCGAGGACGAGATCGCGGACGACGCCTCTTACGGGCTAAAGCGCGTCAGGCTCTCCATACTGAAAATCAACTGCAGGATACACAGCCAGATGACGGACATGCTAAACAACGCCGACGTCCGGTCCTGCCTGCAGGACGCCGTCATCACCATGCGGGACGGCCGCTATTGCCTTCCCGTGAAGGCGGAGGCGAAGGGCAAGGTCCCCGGCATGATCCATGACCAATCCTCCACGGGCTCCACTTTTTTCATCGAGCCCATGGCCGTCGTGAAGCTGAACAACGACTTGCGGGAGATGGAGCTAAAGGAGCAGGCCGAGATCGAGGCGGTCCTCGCGGACTTGAGCAACCGGGCCGCGGAGCATGTCCCGCAGCTGCAGACGGATTACGAATGCCTGACGGAGCTGGATTTCATTTTCGCCAAGGCGTCGCTGGCGAGGCAATACAACGGGACGGCGCCCATTTTCAACACCGAGGGGCGCATCCGCATCCGCAAGGGGCGGCACCCGCTCCTGGACGCTAAGAAAGTGGTGCCCATCGACTTGAGGCTGGGGGAGGATTTCGACCTTCTGGTCGTCACCGGCCCGAACACGGGCGGGAAAACGGTCTCCCTAAAGACAGCTGGCCTGTTCGCCCTCATGGGGCAGGCGGGGCTGCACATCCCGGCGGGCGACCGCTCCGAGCTGCCGGTGTTCGAGGACGTGTTCGCGGACATCGGGGACGAGCAGAGCATCGAGCAGAGCCTCAGCACTTTTTCCTCGCACATGACGAACATCATTTCCATCCTAGGACGCGTGAACCGCCGCTCCCTCGTCCTTTTAGACGAGCTTTGCGCGGGCACGGACCCCGCGGAGGGAGCCGCGCTGGCCGCCTCCATCCTCTCATGGCTGCACGAGCGCGGCATACGCACGATGGCGACCACGCATTACAGCGAGCTGAAGGTATTCGCCCTCTCCACGCCGGGCGTGGAGAACGCCTGCTGCGAGTTTTCCGTGGAGACGCTCAGCCCGACTTACCGCCTGCTCATCGGCGTCCCGGGCAAGAGCAACGCCTTCGCCATCTCCGGCAAGCTGGGTCTGCCCCCGGAGCTGATCGAGGACGCGAAAGGGCGCATGGAGCAGCAGGACGAGAGCTTCGAGGATCTCCTCTCGGATTTGGAGGCCGGCCGCGCCGCGGTGGAAAAAGAGCGGCAGGAGGCGGAGAGGAGCCGCAGGGAGGCGGAGGAGCTAAAGCGCAAGCTAGAGGAGAAGCAGGAGAGACTGGACGGCCAGCGGGAGAAGGCCCTGCGCCAGGCCAACGAGGAGGCCCGCGCCATTTTGCAGGACGCGAAGGACGAGGCGGACCGCGCCATCCGGAACATCCATAAGCTCGAGAAGGGGAACGCGACGGCGAAGCAGATGGAGCAGGAGCGGAGCCGGCTGCGCGGCAAGATGGGCGACGTCGAGGAAAAGCTGGCGTTAAAGCCCGACGCGCGGGAGGGCGGGCGCAAGCCGCCGAAGAATTTGCGAATCGGCGATTCCGTGAAGGTCCTCAGCCTGAACCTGAAGGGCACGGTGCACACCCTCCCGAACAGCAAGGGGGATCTCTACGTGCAGATGGGGATCCTGCGCTCCTTAGTCAACGTGAGCGACCTCGTCCTCCTGGAGGATTCCGAGGAGCAGGGCAGGCAGGCGAAGCCTTCCGGGGCGGGGAAAATCAAGATGTCCAAGTCCTCCCTGGTCTCACCCGAGATCAACCTGATCGGCAAGACCACGGACGAGGCCATCCCCCTCCTGGACAAATATTTAGACGACGCCTACCTGGCCCATATGCCCTCCGTGCGCATCGTCCACGGGAAGGGCACCGGGGCGTTGAGGAACGCCGTGCACAACCACTTGCGCCGCTTGAAATACATCAAGTCCTACCGCCTGGGGGAATTCGGGGAAGGCGACTCGGGAGTCACCATCGCGGAATTCAACTGACCGGGCGCCCGCGCGAAAGGAGGCGCATCCCATGGCCGCGAAACAGAAAATCCTCATCGTCGACGACGACGTGAGCATCGCGGAGCTGATTTCCCTGTACCTGACGAAAGAATGCTTTGACACCCGCATGGTTCATGACGGGGAGGAGGCGCTCGCGGTATTCGAGCAATACCGGCCCAACCTGATGCTGCTGGACTTAATGCTGCCGGGCATGGACGGGTACCAGGTCTGCCGGGAGGTCCGGGCCAAGTCCAACCTGCCCATCATCATGCTGTCCGCGAAAGGCGAGATTTTCGTCTAGGTGCTGGGGCTGGAGCTGGGGGCGGACGATTACATCATGAAGCCCATTGACTCCAAGGAGCTTGTCGCGAGGGTCAAGGCGGTCCTCAGGCGCTACCAGCCGCCCAAGCCGGAGCCTGGCGCCGAGGGCCAGAAATGCGTGGAATACCCGGACCTCATCGTCAACCAGACCAACTATTCCGTGATCTACCGCGGGAAGGCGATCGACATGCCGCCCAAGGAGCTGGAGCTCCTCTATTTCTTGGCCTCCTCCCCGAACCAGGTATTCACGCGCGAGCAGCTGCTCGACCATATCTGGGGATACGAGTACATTGGGGACACGCGGACCGTCGACGTCCATGTCAAGCGGCTGCGCGAGAAGGTGAAGGACAACGCCTTCTGGAGGATCGCGACAGTCTGGGGGATCGGATATAAATTCGAGGTGAAATAGAGTGAAGCGCACCCTGTACCTGAAGCTCCTCGCGGGATACTTGGCGTTCGGCGTCCTGGGGTTTTTGACCATCGCCACTTTTACCACGCGCATGGCATACCGTTACGTCGAGGAGGACGCCGCCGCCGACCTCTACCGCGAGTCTAACCTGGCGGCCTCGAATTACGCTTCCTACTACTCCCAGGGCACGCTGACCTTAGAGGAGATGCGGGCGCGTTTCGCGGCGATTTCCACTTACCTTGGTGCGGACATCTGGATCGTGGACAAGGACGGGAGGATCCTGATCCGCACGTCCTCCGCGGAAGGCCAGCCCGCCGCGGTGGAAGGGTTCGACATTTCGGCCTTCGGCTCCAAATACTACCAGGTCGGGGATTTTTTCGGGATGTTCGAGGAGGATCAGCTCTCCGTCTTTTCCCCCGTCACCATCCGCTACAAGGTCCGCTGCTACGTCGTGATCCACAAGCCGGTCAAGAGCCTGGCAGCCTTAGCGGACGGGTTTTTGAACATCGCCTACCTCACGCTGGCGATCCTGTTCCTCTGCGCCTTCGTCATGCTCGCGCTGTTCACTTACACCGTGTACATCCCCATCCGGAAGATCACGCGGGCCGCGCGGGAATATGCCGAAGGGAATTTCGAGACGCAGATTGACATTAGGTCCAACGACGAGATCGGCTACCTTGCCGCGTCCCTCAACTACATGGCCACGGAGCTTTCTTCCTTAGAGGACGACCAGCGCAAGTTCATCGCGAACGTCTCCCATGATTTCCGCTCGCCCCTAACGTCCATCAAGGGTTACGTGGAGGCAATCATGGACGGCACCATCCCGCATGAGATGCAGGACAAGTACTTAAGCACCATCTTATTCGAGACGGAGCGGCTGAACAAGCTGACGGAGGGCCTGCTGGACTTAAACCGGTACGGCTCTAAGGGCGGCATGCTAGACATCAGCCGCTTCGACATCAACCAGACCATCAAGCTCGTCGTCCGCTCCTTCGAGGGGACGTGCAAGAAAAAGAGAATCTCCTTCGAGCTGATTTTGACGGGGGAGACTTCCTACGTGTCAGCGGACCTTGATAAGATCCAGCAGGTTCTCTACAACCTCGTTGACAACGCCATCAAGTTCAGCCACCCGGATTCCTCCATCACCATCGAGACGACGGAGAAGAACGGGAAAATGTTCATTTCCGTGAAGGACACCGGGATCGGCATCCCGAAGGAAAGCATCCCGAAGATATGGGAGCGCTTCTACAAGACGGACCTTTCCCGCGGCAAGGACAAGCGCGGCACGGGGCTGGGGCTCGCCATCGTGAAGGAGATCATCTCCAAGCATAACGAGAACATCAATGTCGTGAGCACGGTGGGCGTTGGCACGGAATTCATTTTCACGCTCCCGCTCGCGCGGGGGGAGGAAGGGTAGGGCACGCCGCGCCGCCGGAAAACACCGATTCAGAATCAGATTCAGAATCAAAATCAAAATCAAAATCAAAAAAAGGAGGACAACATGAAACCATTGATTATCCCGCCGGATTACCATTCCGAGCTAGACCTTCATGACACGCAAGTCGCCATCAAGACCGTCAAGGACACGTTCCAGACCTTGCTTTCTAAGGGGCTGAACCTGCAGCGCGTGTCCGCGCCCCTGTTCGTGGACCCGGATTCCGGCCTGAACGACAACCTAAACGGCGTCGAGCGCCCGGTCTCCTTCGGGATCAAGGAGCAGGCGGAGAAAAAGGCGGAGATCGTCCATTCCCTCGCGAAATGGAAGCGCTATGCCCTGAAGAAATACGGGTTTTCCCTGGGCGAGGGGCTGTACACGGACATGAACGCCATTCGGCGCGATGAGGAGACGGACAACATCCATTCCATTTTCGTGGACCAATGGGATTGGGAGCGGGTCATCGCGAAGGAGGACCGGAATCTGGAATACCTAAAGAGCGTCGTCCGGACCGCCTACGCCGCCTTGTGCAAGACGGAGAAATACATGTCCATCCAGTATGACTACATCAAGGAAATCCTCCCCGACGAGATTTCCTTCATCACGACGGGGGAGCTGGAGGAAAAGTATCCGGGATGTTCCCCTAAGGAGCGCGAGCTGCTTATCGCCAGGGAGAGGGGCGCCGTGTGCGTCATGCAAATTGGCGACAAGCTCAAGTCCGGGGAGCCGCATGACGGCCGGGCGCCGGATTATGACGACTGGAAGCTGAACGCGGATATCGTCGTCTACTACCCCGTGCTGGACATCGCGCTGGAGCTTTCCTCCATGGGCATCCGCGTCGACGCGCAGTCCCTCACGGAGCAGCTGCAAAAAGCGGGATGCCCCGAGAGGGCGGAGCTGCCTTTCCAGAAGGCCATCCTGGACGGGACGCTCCCCTACACCATCGGCGGCGGGATCGGGCAGTCCCGCATCTGCATGTTCTTCCTGCGGAAAGCGCACATCGGGGAAGTGCAGTCCTCCCTGTGGAAGCCCGAGGACGTAAAAAAACTGGAGGCGCAAGGCATCCAGTTATTATGATCCGTGATTTGCTATGAAAGCCCATTACGACGCTAACCCGTATAAGGGCGACAGCTAGGATTACGAATACGGGCAGGATTGCGAAAGCTGCGAAGCAGCGGAGCAATCCGTGGGCTTTCATCGATGGCGGCGCCTCGCTTTGCGGGGCATGGGGGGTTGGATATTGCCGGTTCGGGTGCCGCGCGTCGCCGGCATCTTCGGGCGCGGCCATGGGACGCGTGGCTTCCGTGAGCCGCCGATATCCAAAGTGCGTGCGCATCTTCTAGGTGCGCGGCCTCTTGGCGTCTCTGGCATGGCTTGCGTGCGCCGCCGGCGCGGCTCTCGGGCGTTGCTGGCGCGGCCTCTTGGTGTCGCTGGCATCTCCGGGCGCGTGCGCGTCTTCTAGGTGCGCGGCCTCTTGGCATCGCTGGCATGGCTTGCGTGCGCCGCCGGCGTGGCCATGAGGCGCGCGACCGTGGAGCACGCGACTCAAAAATGGCGCCCCGCGCCC
>CAZOLD010000041.1:0-10980 GCA_964580595.1 uncultured Eubacterium sp. | reverse complement strand
GACGCGAACCAGGGGGCCGAGCTGCAGGGCACCATGGTCAAGGATTACATCGAGGCGAACATTGACTCCATTGACCGCAACGGCGACGGCACGATAGGGTATGTCCTGGCCATCGGCGACATCGGGCACAACGACTCCATAGCCCGTACGAGGGGCGTCCGCAAGGCTCTCGGCACCGGCATAGAGCAGGACGGCAACATCGTGAGCGAGCCCGTGGGGACCAACACGGACGGCACGGCTACGGCGGTGCAGGACGGCAAGCTGGACATCAACGGGAAGTCCTATACGGTCAGGGAGCTGGCCTCCCAGGAGATGAAGAACTCCGCCGGGGCTACTTGGGACGCGGCGACGGCAGGGAACGCCATCGGCACATGGTCCTCTTCCTTCGGGGATCAGATCGACGTCGTGGTATCGAACAATGACGGCATGGGCATGTCCATGTTCAACGCATGGTCCAAGGACAACAAGGTCCCGACGTTCGGGTATGACGCGAACAGCGACGCCGTGGCGGCCATCGCCGAGGGGTATGGCGGAACGATCAGCCAGCACGCGGACGTGCAGGCCTACCTGACGCTGCGCGTGCTGCGCAACGCGCTTGACGGCGTGGACATCGACACCGGGATCGGCACCGCGGACGACGCGGGGAACGTCCTGACGGACGACGTGTACGTATACAGGGACGAGGAGCGCTCCTATTACGCGCTGAACGTCGCCGTGACGGCTGACAACTATCAGGATTTCACGGACTCGACGAAAGTCTACGAGCCGGTTTCGAACCAACTTGACGAGAGCTCGCATGCGTCGAAGAAGGTATGGCTGGACATCTACAACGCGTCCGACAACTTCCTCAGCTCCACCTATCAGCCGCTCCTTCAGAATTACGACGACCTGCTGAACTTAGACGTGGAATATATCGGCGGCGACGGGCAGACCGAGTCCAACATCACCAACCGTTTCGGCAACCCGAGCGAGTATGACGCGTACGCCATCAACATGGTGAAGACCGACAACGCGGCGTCCTACACATCCTTGCTTGACCAGTAAGAAACGGACATCGCGACAGAAGAAAGGTTATCGGGGAGGGCCATCCTCCCCGACAGCCTTATTTTTGAATAGGGAAATACTATTTTTCATACAGGAGCGGGACAATGGCAGAAAAGAAAGATGACGTCGTCTTATCCATACGGGGCATGTGTAAGTCCTTTGGCCGCAACCGTGTGCTGGACCACATCGACTTAGAAGTCAAGCGCGGGACGGTCATGGGGCTTATGGGTGAGAACGGAGCCGGTAAGTCGACCATGATGAAGTGCCTCTTCGGCACATACCAGAAGGATGAGGGGAATATCTTTCTGGAAGGAAAAGAAGTGAGCTTCTCCGGGCCTAAGGACGCCCTTGAGAATGGCATCGCCATGGTTCATCAGGAGCTGAACCAATGCCTGGAGAGGAACGTAGTGGACAATCTCTTTCTGGGGCGCTATCCTGTCAATTCGCTGGGAATCGTTGATGAGGCGAGGATGAAGGAGGAGGCCTCGGAGCTTTTCAGGAAGCTTGGCATGACGGTCAACCTGACGCAGCCCATGCGCAACATGTCCGTGTCGCAGAGGCAGATGTGCGAGATCGCCAAGGCGATTTCATACAACTCCAAGGTGATCGTCCTAGACGAGCCGACGTCCTCGCTGACCGTGCAGGAAGTCGAGAAGCTCTTCGAGATGATGAGGATGCTAAGGGATCAGGGGATCTCGCTCATCTACATTTCCCATAAGATGGACGAGATTTTCGAGATCTGCGATGAGATATCCGTGCTCAGGGACGGCAAGCTGGTCATGACGAAGGCGTCTAAGGACACGAACATGAACGAGCTCATCGCGGCCATGGTCGGGCGCTCTTTGGAGAACCGCTTCCCGCCCGTGGACAATGAGCCGAAGGACGTGGCGCTCTCCGTGCAGCACCTGTCCACGAAATATGAGCCGCATCTGCAGGACATCACCTTCGAAGTGAGGGAAGGGGAGATATTCGGGCTATACGGCCTCGTGGGGGCTGGGCGCACCGAGCTTTTGGAGACCATATTCGGCGTCCGCACCAGGGCCGCCGGACGGGTCTATTTCAAGGGCCGCCTGATGAATTTCAACAGCGCGAAGGAAGCGATGGAGCACGGCTTCGCCATGATCACGGAGGAGCGGAAGGCGAACGGCCTCTTCCTGAAGGGGGACCTGACCTTCAATACCACGATCGCGAACCTGGAGGAGTACAAGTCCGGCCTGGCTCTGTCAGACGCCAAGATGGTGAACGCGACAGCCAAGGAGATCAAGGTCATGCACACGAAGTGCATGGGGCCGGACGACATGATTTCCAGCCTCTCGGGCGGGAACCAGCAGAAAGTGATCTTCGGCAAGTGGCTCGAGCGCTCCCCGCAGGTATTCATGATGGACGAGCCGACCAGGGGCATCGACGTGGGCGCCAAGTATGAGATCTACGAGCTTATCATAAACATGGCGAAGCAGGGGAAGACCGTGATCGTCGTCTCTTCCGAGATGCCGGAGATCCTGGGGATCACGAACCGCATCGGCGTGATGTCCAACGGGCATCTCTCGGGAATCGTCAACACGAAAGAGACAAATCAGGAAGAGCTGCTGCGGCTTAGCGCGCAGTATCTATGAAAAAGGAGACAGGAGTTATGGCAGGTGACAATAGTAAGGTTTTGACCGCCGAGCAGGAGAAGCAGCTTCGTTTGCCGATCGACGAGTATGTCGGGAAAATCCAAAAAGAGATCGACAGCTTGAGGGAAGACGGCACGAACAAGGTCATCTCCTGCCAGAATAGCATCGACGCAATCAAGAGGGACCGCACGATTTCCAAGGAGGAGAAAGAGGCCAAGATCTCCCAGAAGCGCCAGGTCCTGGAGAAGGCGAAGGCCGTCGAGTCGCAGAACAAGGACGCGGTCTCGAAGCATATCGCCGACGCGGAGGCTTACCTCAAGGAGCATTACGACAAAGAATATTTCCAGCCCGTCAAGGAGAGCTGCGCGAGGGAGAAAGAGATCGCGCACGAGAAATACAAAGAGCGGGTGGCGAAGCTGGAGGCGGAGCATAAGGATAACCTGGCGAAGCTTTCGGACAGCAAGGAGATCAAGGACGAGAAATACGTACACAAGAACCGCCTTTTCGACGCCAAGATGGAGCTCGAGAAGGACCTGCAGCAGGTTAAGGACAGGCAGCATGCCGCCTTCACTTACAAGTACCACCTGATTGACATGCTGCGCATGTCCAAGTTCACGTTCGCGGAGAAGCAGGCGCAGAAGTGGGAGAATTACAAATATTCCTTCAACCGCCGCTCGTTCCTGTTGCAGAACGGCCTTTACATGGTCATCATACTGATCTTCATCATGCTTTGCATCATCACGCCCATAATAAAGAACACGCCGCTGCTCACGTTCAACAACGTGCTGAACATCCTGCAGCAGGCCTCGCCCAGGATGCTTTTAGCGCTTGGCGTGGCGGGCCTCATCCTGCTCACCGGCACCGATTTGTCCATCGGGCGCATGGTCGGCATGGGCATGACGACCGCGACGATCATCATGCACCAGGGGCCCAACACCGGCGCCGTATTCGGGCATGTGTTCGACTTCACGGGCATGCCGATTGGGGGGAGGGTCGTCCTGGCTTTGGTGATGTGCGTGCTCTTCTGCACGTTCTTCACTTCCATAGCCGGGTTCTTCACCGCGAAGTTCAAGATGCATCCCTTCATTTCCACGATGGCGAACATGCTGATGATCTTCGGCCTGGTGACGTACGCGACGAAGGGCGTTTCCTTTGGCGCGATAGAGCCATCGATCCCGAACATGATCATCCCCAAGATTGGCGGGACGTTCCCGACCATCATCCTCTGGGCGGTGGCGGCCATCGTGATCGTGTGGTTCATCTGGAACAAGACCACTTTCGGGAAGAACCTCTACGCGGTGGGCGGCAATCCGGAGGCGGCTTCCGTGTCCGGCATCTCGGTGTTCAAGGTTACGATGGGCGCCTTCGTGATGGCAGGCATCCTCTACGGCTTCGGCTCCTGGCTTGAGTGCGCGAGGATGGTCGGATCCGGCTCCGCGGCTTATGGCCAAGGCTGGGACATGGACGCCATCGCGGCGTGCGTGGTCGGCGGCGTGTCCTTCACGGGCGGCATCGGCAAGATATCGGGAGTCGTCGTCGGCGTGCTTATCTTCACGGCGCTGACCTATTCGCTGACGATACTTGGGATTGACACGAACCTGCAGTTCGTATTTGAGGGCATCATCATTCTCGCGGCCGTGACGCTCGACTGCCTGAAATATGTCCAGAAGAAATAATAGGGTATTATGCACGCAGAGCCGGAAGAAATTCCGGCCCTGTTGCCTATATGGCGGAAAATAAGGGCGGCAGGCGCGCCGTGCCGCGCCAAGCGAGGAAGGAAAATGGATATCTATACCGTGCTCTTGGTGGACGACGAGGAGGAAGTCATGCAGGCGATCATGAAGAAGATCGACTGGGAGGAGCTTGGCTTCTCGGTCATAGGATATGCCAACAGCAGCGTCAAGGCGCTTGAGATGGTGGAGGAGTCGCAGCCGGACGTGGTCATGACGGACATCATGATGCCGTACATGGACGGGATTGAGCTCGCGACCAAGATAAAAGAAGAGCTTCCGACGACCAGGATCATGTTCCTGACAGGCTTCGACAAGTTCGAGTATGCCAAGGAGGCCATCCGCCTGGAGGCGGAGGAGTACATCTTAAAGCCGGTCAACTCCGCGGAGCTGACGGAGGTCTTCACCAGGCTGCGCGCCAAGATGGACAGGGAGATAAGCGAGAAGAGGAACGTGGAGACGCTGCAGAATTACTACATGGAGTCCCTGCCGCTGCTTAGGGCCGACTTCTACGCCTCCCTCATCGAGGGCAGGGTCGCGGGGAAGGACCTCGGCAAGCGCCTCCTGGATTACCAGATCGAGTTCAAGGACGGGCCGTTCTGCTGCCTTATCATCCATACGTCTTCGGGTCACGTGCCGGAGGGGATGACGCCCCTGCTCTTAGATACCGCCGTCCGCAAGCAGGCCGTGGAGCGCTTTGAGAGGAATTGGGACGCGAAATGCTTCGCCTACCAGGGCAACACGGTCTTGATCGTCCAGCCGCGGGATGAGAGGGAGGCGTCCCTCCTGACCGACGAATGCGACCGCTTCTGCAAGTACGCGCGGCGCATCATCGGCGCCACGGTCACGATCGGCATAGGCAAGGTATGCCCCGACATCCTGGATTTGCCCTCTTCCTACGAGAGCGCCAAGGAGGCCGTGTCATACCGGGTCGTCTATGGCGTGTCGAAGGCGATCAACATCAGCGAGATAGCCCCCCAGCAGGAATCCGCGCCCAGGGGGAGGGACGATTCATACCTGGGAGACCTCTTGAAGGCCATTCGCCTTGAGCCGCTCGAATCCATAAAAGAGGCGGTGGACTCGTATTTCGGGCATGTGCTCCTCGTCTCACAGTCCCCCAGGGAGTACCAGATCGCCGTTTTGGACCTGATTGGGGCTCTGTACCGCTTTTCCGCCAACAATGGGCTGGAGTCCCATGCCCTGTCCGGGGACGTGGGGACGGCGTACAACAAGCTCCTGGACCTGGATCAGGAATCGTTCCGCAAATGGCTGACGGACGTGTGCGTCTCGCTCAGGGAGGAGCTGGCGAACGCCAGGAGCCAGTCGGCGCAATCCCTAGTCTCGAGGGCCAAGGAATACGTGAGCGACCATTATGCCGACGAGGACCTCTCCTTGAACGTCGTCTGCCGGTCGCTTCACGTGTCCAACGCCTATTTCTCCACGGTGTTCAAGAGGGAGACGGGCGCCACGTTCGTCACGTACCTCACGGAGCACCGAATGAAGATCGCCTCGAGGCTTCTCATAGAGACCAGCGAGAAGAGCTATGTCATCGCGAGGAAAGTCGGGTACGCGGACCCGAATTATTTCAGCTACGTGTTCAAGAGGCATTTCGGGGCCTCGCCCTCAAAATACAGGATGGAGCATCTGGGAAGTGAGAGAACATAGGCGCCGCGCCGGGCAGAAGGAAAGGAAGCCAAGGGAGATCCAGTCCCTCATCATGGCCGTATTCTCGGCTATCTCCATATCGATAGTCCTGGTATTGGGAATCGTGATGTACCAAAGGTTCTCCGCGCTCACGAGGGAAGAGACGATAGAGAGCAGCAGGAAGCTGATGGACCAGACGGAGGAGAACCTGGAGGACTACCTGAACAGCATGCGCGAGATTTCCGACGCGGCATATTATAACGTGATAAAAGAAAGCGATTTCTCCACGCAGAAAAGCGAAGTGCAGAAGGGCATGAACCTGCTCTATGAGGCGAACAGGGAGAATTTGCGCAGCATCGCCATCTATAACAAGTCGGGGAGCCTCATCGCGGCGGAGCCCATCGCCTCCCAGGCTGAGGACCCGAACGTCACGAAGCAGGGCTGGCATGTGAGGGCCATGGAGGAGATAGAGAACATGCATTTCTCCACGCCCCACATACAGAATCTTTTCCTTGACGCCGCCTTCCGCTATTATTGGGTCATCTCGCTCAGCAGGGGCGTGGAGCTTACGGACAAGGGGACGACTCAGCTAGGGGTCCTGCTAGTGGACATGGATTATTCGGGGATATCCCGCATGATGAGGCAGATAAACCCCCTCTACAGCGAGGAATATTACTATCTATGCGACAAGAACGGGGAGATCATCTACCATCCCAGGCAGATGCAGCTGATGAACGGGATCGGGAGCGAGAATAACAAGGAGGCCGCGGGATACAAGGACGGGGTGCATGACGAGGTCTTTCACGGGGAGCGCAGGAAAGTGCTCGTAAGCACGATCAGCTACACGGGCTGGAAGCTCATCGGCGTCATCCCGAACGCCAAGTTCGCGAGCGGGATGCTAAGCATCAGGTATTTCATCGTCATGCTCATGATCTTAGTCGTCATGATGCTGATCCTGGTGAACCAGATCGTCTCCTCCAGGATCGCTAGCCCCATCCTGAGGCTGAACGAGTCCGTGATGGCGTACAAGGTGGGCGAGAAGCCGGACATCTACATCGGCGGCTCGCAGGAGATCCGTTACCTGGGCCGCTCCATCCAAAGCTCCTACGAGCGGATAGAGAGCCTGATGCAGGAAATCGTCATGGAGCAGAACGAGAGGAGGAAGAGCGAGCTAGACGCGCTGCAAAGCCAGATAAACCCCCATTTCCTGTATAATACGCTAGACTCCATCACGTGGATGATAGAGGGGGAGCGGAACGAGGAGGCCGTCTCCATGATTTCCGACTTAGCGAGGCTCTTTCGGATCAGCCTTTCCCAGGGGCACGCGGTCATAAGGATCGGGGACGAGCTCTCGCACGCGAAAAGCTACATGAACATACAGAAAATCCGGTACAAGGACGCCTTTTCCGTCAAATTTCGCACGGACGCGGAGCTGAACGCGTATTGCACGCCGAAGCTGGTGCTGCAGCCCATATTGGAGAACGCGATAAATTACGGGGTGGGCGGCATGGACGACTGCGGGGAGATCGAGGTGAGCGGGAGGAAAGAAGGGGGAGACGTCTATCTTTCCGTGAGCGACAACGGCATGGGCATGCCAAAGGAGCAGGCGGAGATGCTGCTAAAAGACGGCGCCCGCGTCCCGAAACGGGGTTCGGGGGTCGGGCTGGCGAACGTCAACCGCCGCATACAGATCATGTTCGGGAAAGATTACGGGCTCATCGTGGAGAGCTGGCCGGACGCGGGGACGAAGGTCACGATCCGCATCCCGGCCGTCCCATATACCGAGGAGAACAGGGACAGGCTGGAGAAAGGGCTCTCCGCGCCAAAGGAGGAGAGGGAAGAGCAGGATGGGAACTAGCAAGGCCGGGAAGGGAAAAGTCATCCTCGTGGAGCTGGCCCTGACGCTCCTTCTCGTGGCGGTCGCCGCCATGGGCTTGCAGGAGAGGGTGGGGGGCGACGAGAAAGAGGTCTCCGTCGTCCTGCCCGATTCCGAGGACCGTCAGTGGGCGTCCTTAAAATACGGCCTCAAGATGGCGGCGGAGGACCTGGGCGTGAAGCTTTACGTGCCAAGCACGCAGGGGCGCATGAGCGCGTCGGAGGAAAGGGCCGCCATAGAAGAGGAGATTGAGAATGGCGCGGACGCGGTGATCGCCTACCCCGTCCCCGGATTAGGCTCCGCCGCGCTTGGCGAGCTATCGGGGCGGGTCCCCCTCATGCTCGTCGGGGGCAAGGCCGAGGGGGAGCCGTCGGCGGACCTGCCCTCGACGGAGCCGGACCAGCGCGAGATGGGGAGGGACTTAGCAAGGGGAATGATAGAGGATTATAAGGGGGACATCTCCGGCAAGACGATCGGGATCTACGCGCAGACGGCGGATATCGCGTCGGAAAGGGAGCGCATGAAGGGGTTCGAGGAAGAGATAGAGGGGACGGGCGCCAGGATACTTTGGCGCGCCATAGGGCCCTTTGGGGACGGCGTCGGCAAGGATGAGGCCGAGGCGAAGCCAAAGGCGGATTTCGTGGCGGCCTTAGACGACGACAGCCTCACGGCGGCGGGGGAGAGCTTTTCGGGCAACGACTTGCATGGGGCATACGTCTATGGGATCGGCAATTCCGCGGAGGCGTTCACTTACCTGGGGCAGGGGGCCATCGAGCGCCTCGTGGCGCCGGATGAGTTCAGCGTGGGGTATCAGAGCCTGAGCGAGGTGGCCAGGAAAATCGGGCGCCCGTTCTACCGGATCAAGAGCCCCAGGGTCTCCCATGCCTCGATCAGCGAGGAGGAGCTCTTCTCAAAGGAGAACGAGAAGTTCCTGTTCCCGATCAGCCAATAGGCGCAAGAATCACAGAAAGGGCAAGGCGCGACATGAAAAGAGGGCATTTTGCCGAGGTGGCCGCCGTCTGCCTGCTGGCGGCGTTCCTTTGCGCCTGCGGCGGGGACGCCGGCAAAGAAGAGAAGACGGAATATCTGCGCATCGGCGTGGCGTGCTACAACCAGAGCGACACGTTCATCGGCGAGCTCACGGAATGCTTCAAGGACAAGGTCAAGGAGGCGGCGGGAGACGGCACGAAAGCCGAGATCCTCATGCGGGACGCCGTCGGCTCCCAGCGGACGCAGAACGACCAGGTCGAGGAGATGATCGAGGCGGGCTGCAACGTCCTGTGCGTCAACCTGGTGGACAGGACGGAGCCTTCGGACATCATCGACATGGCGAGGGACGGGGACATCCCCGTCATTTTCTTCAACAGGGCGCCGGTGGCGGAGGACCTCATGCAGTGGGACAGGCTGTATTACGTGGGCGCCGACGCCAAGCAGGCCGGGAGGATGCAGGGGGAGCTGGCGGCGGACGCCATAAGGGAGGGCGCCCAGGCTGACCGGAATAACGACGGGAAGATACAATATGTCGTCCTAGAGGGCGAGGCCGGGCACCAGGACTCGATCGTCCGCACGGAAAGCGCCATCGAAGCCCTGAGGGACCATGGGATCCGGCTGGAGAAAATCGCCTGCCCTATCGCGAATTGGGACAGGGCGCAGGCCGAGAACCGCATGACGCAGCTCATATCGCAGTTCCAGAATAAGATCGAGCTGGTTCTTACGAACAACGACGACATGGCGCTTGGGGCCATAGACGCCTATGGGAAGTCCTATTCCACGGAGTCGGCCCTGCCTATCTTCATAGGGATAGACGGCACGAAAGAGGGCCTTGCGGCGGTTGCCGACGGCCGGCTCGCGGGGACGGTGTACAATGACAAGGAGGGCCAGGCGGAGGCCATGGCCAGGGTCGCCGTGGCGGCATTCTCCGGGGAGGGCATGGAGGACGTGGAATTCACCGGGGAGCGCTCGATATTGCTTCCCCATGAGAAAGTGACCGCGGACAACGTGGCTTCGTTCATGCGGCGCGATTTTTGATATTGGGGGACCCGTCCAGCTTGCATGGTCCGCGAATATTGACATCCCGGGAGGTTTTACATTATAATTTGCCGGGGAAGGCAAGGCGTCTTTCGCTATCAACGGATATGGGGACAGGGCATCCGAGGCGAGGTGAAGTCGTCCGGGCCCGCGGACGGAGGAGAGCCATGATAATCAGCGCCAGCAGGAGGACGGACATCCCGGCCTATTATTCCGAATGGCTTTTCAGGAGGCTCGCGGAAGGGTATGCCCTTGTGCGCAATCCCGTGAATCCCCATATGGTATCGCGCGTCCCTCTGGATCAAGACGCGGTGGACGGCATCGTGCTTTGGACGAAGAATCCCATCCCGATGCTTGGCCGCCTGGGGGAGCTGGGGAGCTACCCCTATTATTTCCAGTTCACCTTGACGCCCTACGGCAAGGACATAGAGCCAGGGCTCCCGCCGAAGGTGGAGCTGATGTCCGCGTTCAGGACCCTGTCCGGGCTGGCCGGGAGGGAGAGGGTGGTGTGGCGTTACGACCCCATCCTCTTGAGCGGGAAATATACGGCGGAGTACCATGTCCGGCGTTTCAGGGACATGGCGTCTAAGCTAAGCGGGTACGCGGACCGGTGCACGATAAGCTTCTTGGACTGGTACCGGAAGGCCTCCAGGGGCCTGCGCGACATCGGGGCCGTCCGCGAGAGCGCGGGGCAGCGGGAGGAGCTGGTGGCGCGGATGGCGGAGATTGCCGCGGAATACGGCTTCACGCTGGACGCTTGCGCCGAGGAGGACGACTGGAGCGGCTATGGCGTGCGCCCCGCGCATTGCATCGACAGGGAGCGTCTGGAGGCCATAGGAGGGCGCGGGATTCGTCCCGGCAAGGATAGGAACCAGAGGCCGGCCTGCGGCTGCGTCCCCTCTGTCGACATCGGGGCCTATGACAGCTGCCCCAACGGCTGCAGGTACTGCTACGCGAACGCGGGGACAGAAGCCGTCATGCGAAGGCACCGCTCGCACGACCCCGCCTCGCCGCTCCTCATAGGGGAGGTGGGGCCTCTTGACAG
>CAZOLD010000040.1:0-11075 GCA_964580595.1 uncultured Eubacterium sp. | reverse complement strand
CCATGCGGATCGGACTGCAAGCAGTCCGTCCGCATGGACATTGCGACTGGGCTTTCATAGTAAAACCCGTTGCGCTCGCGGCGGGGGAATGGTATGATTTGGGGAAACGAGGCTTGAGGGATGGGTTCGGCAAAGCCCGGGGAAGGGGGAACTATGAAATTCTTGCATTTGGGGGATTTGCATTTGGGGAAATCGCTCGGGGATTTTGACTTGATCGAGGATCAGAGGCATATCCTCGCGCAGATCTTATCCATCGCGGACCGCGAGTCCGTGGATGGCATTTTCATCGCGGGGGACGTATATGACAAATCCGTCCCGAGCGAGGCGGCCACGAATTTGCTGGATTCCTTTTTGGTCGAGCTGGCCGGGAGGGGGTTGCGGGCATTCATGGTGAGCGGGAACCACGATTCGGACGACCGGCTCAATTACGCGAGCTCCCTGCTTGCGCAAAGCCGGATTTACATCACGTCCATATTTGACGGGACGCTGCATAAGCAAAGCCTTTCGGACGGGGATGTGGAGATCGACGTCTACATGCTGCCGTTCGTGAAGGCGTCCCAGGTCAGGCATTTTTTCCCGGATGAGGAGATCGAGGATTACGAGGACGCGGTCAGGGCCATCCTTCGGAACACGCCGCTAAGGAAGGACCGGAAGAATATCCTGGTGGCGCACCAGTTCGTGTCGGGACATGAGGATCCCGTGCTTTCCGGCTCCGAGGGCATCGGGACGCAGAGCGTGGGCATGGTGGAGAAAATCGGGTATGGCTGCTTTGATGATTTTGACTATGTGGCCCTGGGCCATATCCATTCGCCGCAGAGAGTGGGGAGGGAGGAGGTCCGGTACTCGGGGTCTCCCTTGAAATACTCATTGAGCGAGGCGGGGCGAGACAAGTCAGTCCCGCTTGTCACGGTAACCTCCGGGGAGGGGGTCCAGGTCGAGCTGATCCCCTTGCGGCCGGCCAGGGACTTGCGGCACATCAAGGGCAGGATGAGGGATTTGCTGGATAAGAAGAACGTGACGGATCCTAAGGATTTCATTTACGCGACGCTGACCGACGAGGATGCCGTCAACGACGTGATGGGGATTTTCCAGCAGGTGTACCCGAACACCGTCCGGATTGATTACGACAATTCGCACACCAGGGAGATGGAGCGGGCGGACGTCGGCAGGATCGTGGAAAACAAGTCGTTTTCCGAGCTGATCGCGGATTTCTACCTCATGGTGTACGGATGTGAGATCACGGAGGAGGAAATGGGCGTCATGCGGGAAGCCGCGAGGGAGGCAGGTGTCATAGATGAGGCCTAGGAAGCTGGTCATAAGCGGGTTCGGCCCTTACGCGGGGCTGGTCCCGGAAATCAATTTCGACGACTTTGGGGAGAAAGGCCTGTTCTTGATATCGGGAGATACGGGAGCGGGGAAAACCACGATATTTGACGCGATCTGCTTTGCCCTGTACGGGATCACCAGCGGGTCGTACAAGGACAAGGCGAATTTAAGGAGCGAGTACGCCAAGGACACGGACGAGAGCTACGTGGATTTTTATTTTTCCCACCAGGGGCGGGAATACCATGTCTGGAGGCAGCCCCCGTATGTGCGGCGAAAGCGCGTCGGGACCGGGACGGTTCAGGAAAAAGAGAAGGCCATGTTTTACGAGAACGGGAAGCCGCCGGTCGAGGGCCTCACGCAGGTGAGCCGGGCCGTCAGGGAATTGCTGCATATCGACGAGAAGCAGTTCAAGCAGATCGTCATGATCGCGCAGGGGGAATTCTGGAATTTGCTGAACGCGAAGACGGATCAGCGGACGGAGATTTTGCGCACCATATTCCTGACCGACGGGTATAAGAATATCGAGTATAAGCTAAAGGATCGGATGGACGCCGCCAAGCGGGAAAAGGAGAACGCGGAGCACAGCATCATCCAGCATTTCGGGGACGTGTCCGCCGATGAGGGCGACCCGCTTTCCGGGGAGCTGGAGGACTTAAAGGGCCGCGTGGAGCGCTCGCAAAGCGCGTGGAACGCGGACGAGATTTTGGACGTGTTAGGGAGGCTCATTGCCTCCGACAAGGAGCGCTTCTCCCTCCAAAAGGAGGAATTGGCCAGGGCGGAGGAGGCGCAGGCGAAGAGCCGGGATAGGCTTGCCTTAGCGAAGACCAACAACGGCTTCCTTGAGAGGAAGGAGAAGCTTTCGCGGGAAAAGGAGGAGTTAGATAAGGCGCGCGCGGGGATCGAGGAGAAGGCGCGGCTTTTGGACAGGAGGAAGAAGGCCACCCGCCAGGTGAACCCGGCCTACCTCCTTTGGGAGAGGAAGCGGGAAGAGAAGGACGCGAGCAAAAGGAAGATTCAGGAAGCGGAGGCCGGCCTGAAGGAGGCTGAGGCGGCGGCCGAGGCGGCGAAAAAGGCGCTGGGGGAAATAAAGGCGCGCGAGCCCGAGATGGAGAGCCTAAAGCAGGCGATTCAAAGGATTGCGGACGAGGAGCCTAAGTACCGGCAGAGAGAGCGGCTTTTGGGGAAGCGGGAGCAGCTCGCGGAGCAAGACGCGCGGTGCGGCGAGGAGGAGGCTTCCCTAAAGGAGGAGGAGAGGCTTTTGCGGGAGAGGACCGCCACCCTCCAGGAGACCGTGGAGGGATGCAAGGGCAGGCCGGCGGAGCTCGTCTCGGCGCAAAACGAGGGCGAGAAGCTATCGAAGCTCTTTCATGACCTGGAAACGGCCATGAAGGTACAGGCCCCGGAGCGGGAAAAGAGGCGCAAGGCCCTCTCCCAGAGGCAAAAGGCGTATGTCGGCGCGCGCGACAGCTATGAGAAGGCGCGGGCGGAAAGGGAAAACGCGGAACGGGTCCTCGAGGACAGCAGGGCGGGCATCTTGGCGAGTAGGCTGAAAGAAGGCGCGAAATGCCCGGTGTGCGGATCCACGAGCCATCCGGAGCCGGCGCGGATGAGGGAAGATTCCATTTCCGAGGAGGATTTCAAGAAGTTCCAGGAGCGGGAAGCCGAGCTCCAGGAGAAAAAGAGCCACGCGAACGCGCAGGCGGAAAAGGCGAAGGCCGCGCTGGAGGAATTCGAGGGCCAGCTGCGGGCCCGGCTTTTGGATTGCCTGGGCAGGGAGGGCGTGGCGCCTTCCGACGCGGCGCCGGAAACGGGCGGCGCGCCGTTAGAGAAGCTCTTCGAGGAGGGAGGGCAGGCGATGGCCCGCGTGGAGGCGGCATTGCGGGGAAACCGGGAGACGTGCGCCCGTCTTGAGGCGGACTGCCGGAAATTGAGGAAGGCGGAAGAGGAGCTAGAGGCCGCGCGCGGCGTCGAGGCCGAGCGGCTCCGCCTGAAGAGGGAAAAATGGGAGGAGACGAGGCAAAGCGTCAAGAAGGAGCTGGCGGAAACGGAGGCCGCCCTTGGCATGCTTCGGGAACTCAGTTTCCCGGACTGGGAGACGGCGGCGCGGGAAAAGGAAAAGGCAGAGGCAGGCAGGGACCGGATCGCGGACGGCATCGCGAAGGCGGAAGAGGGCAGGAAGCAGGCGGACAGCCGCGTCACTGCCCTGACGTCGGAGCGGGCGACCTTGCAGGAAGGCGTCAAGCGGCAGGAGCGGGACGAGGAAGCGCTCCGGGAGAAGCTGGAGCGGGAAACCGTCGCGAACGGGTTCTCCTCCGTGGAGGAGATGCGGCAATATGTCGTGGACGAGAAAGCCATCGCGAGGGAGGAGGACGCCATCCGCGCGTACGAGCAGGCGGTGAACACGAACAAGAAGCAGCTTGCGGACGCTGCGGCGGACGCCGAGGGGAAGGAATATTTGGATATCGAGGCGCTAAGGGCGGAATGCGAGGCGCTAGAAGGGGAGGCCGGAACGTTACGGAAGCGCTGCGCCGCCGCCGAGAGCCGGATAAGCCGGAACGAGGATAAGAGAAAGAGCATCCTTAGCAGGCGGGAGGAATTCGAGAAATCGCAAAAGGAGTGCGCGATTTGCCAAAGGCTGTACCAGCTGGTCAAAGGGACGACCGGGAACGGCAAGATCACGTTAGAGCAATACATCCAGGCCGCGGGGTTTGACGGGATTATCGCCGCCGCGAACCGGCGGCTGCTGCCGATGAGCGGCGGGCAATACGAGCTCTACCGCCAGGAGGATTCCATCGGGAAGCAGAGCAACCATTTCCTCGACCTCGAGGTCTTAGATAATTACACGGGCCATCGCAGGCCGGTAGGGAACCTCTCGGGCGGGGAAAGCTTCCAGGCCTCCCTCAGCCTTGCCCTGGGCCTGTCGGATACCGTCTCCTCGAACTTAGGCGGCGTGCAGATGGACGCGCTTTTCGTGGACGAGGGGTTCGGGACGTTAGACCGCAAGTCGCTAGACAGCGCGATGGAAATCCTGACCGGCCTGACCGGGAGCAGCAAGCTGGTGGGGATCATCAGCCACAGGGAGGAGCTGGTGGAGGGCATCCCGCAGCAAATCCGGGTCAGGAAGACGAAGGACGGGAGCACGCTGGAGATGGTGACGGACGCCTGACTATCCGTCCCTTGGCCTTCATCCCGGGGCTTAACATAGGATTAACAGGAACCCTCTTTTAGAATTAACATGGCCGCGCCTATACTCTTAGCCGTGCGAGGCATTGTGATTCAAGAAAAGGAGGGTTCTTTGTCATGAAAAAGATGATTGCCGCCGCGGCGGCGCTGCTCGCGGGGACTCTGGCGGGGTGCGGGATGCTCTTAGACGTGTCCGTCCCGCTTGGCCTGGCCGGGACGAAAGAGGGGAGCCGCGGCACCGTGACCGCGGAGGGATCCACGTCCATGGAGCAGGTGATCGGGTTCCTGGGCGAGGCTTACATGGAGGAAAATAAGGATGTCAAGGTGATGTTCAACCCTACGGGCTCTAGCGCGGGCATCCAGGCGGTATCCGAGGGGAGGTGCGACATCGGCCTCTCCAGCCGAGCCCTGGAAGGGGAAGAGGGGGAGAGCCTAGACGCCGTGGTGATCGCCATCGACGGGATCGCGCTCCTTATCCATCCGGACAATCCCGTCACGGATCTTAGCCTGGAGCAGGTTGGCAGGATTTACGCCGGGGAAATCCAAAACTGGGAAGAGGTCGGCGGGGAGGACGCGCCCATCGTCTGCATCGGGCGGGAGGCGGCCTCCGGGACCAGGGACGGGTTTGAGGAAGTCACCGGGACAAAGGGCCGGTGCGCTTACTCGCAGGAGCTCACCTCGTCGGGGGACGTGGTGCAGACCGTCGCCGGCAACCCGAACGCGATCGGGTACGCGTCCGTCGCTTCCCTGAACGGCAGCGTGAAAGCCGTCAGCGTGGATGGCGTGGAGCCGACGGCCGGGGCCATACGGGAGGGGCGCTACCCTGTCCGGAGGGATTTCATCCTGGTGACCAGGAAGGATGAGCCCCTTTCCGGCGCGGCAAGGGATTTTTATGAATTTGCCACCGGAGTCGAGGCGGAAAAATGGATTTCTCTTGCGGGCGCGGTGCCCGCGGGACGGTAAGGGGGGCGCGCGGCCATGGATAAGGCAAAAAAAACGGCGAAAGCGGCGGAAAAGGCCATGGGCCTCCTGTTTTTGGCATGCGGCCTGCTCACGATCCTTTTCGTGATCCTGATTACGGCGTTCCTTTTGGCCAGCGGGATCCCGGCGATACGGGAGATCGGGCTTATTGATTTCCTGTTCGGGAAGGATTGGGCGCCCACGGCGGACCCGCCATCCTACGGCATCCTTCCGTTCCTCCTGACGTCGGCGTACGGGACGCTCGGGGCAATCCTGCTTGGCGTTCCGGTCGGGCTCTTGTTCGCGATCTTCTTAGCGAAGGTGGCCTCGCGGCGGGCGGGCGCCATATTGGGGAACGTGGTTGACCTGCTAGCGGGGATCCCGTCCGTCGTCTACGGGCTGGCGGGCATGATCGGGATCGTGCCGTGCGTCCGGGAGCTGTTCGGCCTCTCGGACGGCGCGAACCTGTTTTCGGCGATCTTGGTCTTAGCGGTCATGATACTCCCGTCCGTCATATCGGTCTCGGCGTCCGCGATCCGGGCGGTCCCGGCGGAATATGAGGAGGCGTCGCTGGCCCTAGGCGCGACGAAGACGGAAACCGTGTTCCGGGTGGTGGTCCCCGCCGCGAAGAGCGGCATCATCACGGCTGTCGTCTTAGGGATCGGGCGGGCGATGGGCGAGGCCATGGCGGTCATGATGGTCTCGGGAAATGTCGCGAACATGCCAAGGCTCTTTGGCAGCGTGCGCTTCCTGACGACCGCCGTGGCGAGCGAGATGTCCTATTCCACCGGATTGCAGAGGCAGGCGCTTTTTTCCATCGCCCTGGTCCTCTTCCTGTTCATCCTGGCCATCAACCTGGCATTGGGCATTTTCGTGAAAAGAGGTGGGGAGGATGAATGAGCGTATTTCCGCCGCGCGGAAAACGCGGATATTTTTCCTAAGGCTTGCCATGTTCCTGGCGGCGGGTCTAGTTTGCGCCTTGCTGGCCGCCCTGGTGGGGTACATCCTTTACCGGGGGCTGCCCGCCCTCTCCTGGGAGCTGGTTTCCACGAAGCCAAGCCTCCTGCGGGGGACGGTCGGGATTTTGCCCAACTTGCTGAATACGGCGTACCTGATCCTCTTCACGCTCGCCCTGGCGCTGCCGCTGGGGGTCGGGGCCGCGATCTACCTGAACGAGTACGCGGCGAGCCGGAGGCTCGTGAGGGGGATTGAGCTGGCGACGGAGACGCTGGCGGGCATCCCTTCCATCATTTACGGGCTGGCGGGCATGCTGGTGTTCGTCCGCTTCTTCTCTCTGGGGACAAGCCTGATCGCGGGCTCGCTCACGCTGGCGGTCATGACGTTGCCCACGATCATCCGCACGACGCAGGAGAGCCTGAAGACCGTGCCCTCGGCCTACCGGGAAGGCGCGCTGGCGCTGGGCGCCGGGAAATGGCACATGATCCGCACGGTCGTCCTGCCTTGCGCGGTTGACGGCATCGTGACGGGGTGCATCTTGTCGGTCGGGAGGGTGGCGGGGGAAAGCGCCGCGCTCCTCTTCACCGCCGGCATGGCGAACGAGGTGCTTGGCATTTTTGAGGCCTTGCGGCCCGGGAACGCCGGCTCCTCCCTGACCGTCGCCCTCTACATGTACGCGAAGGAGCGGGGGCGTTTCGACATCGCCTTCGCGATCGCGGCCATCCTGCTGGCCCTGACGCTGGGGATCAACCTGCTTTCTAAGCGCGCGGCCGGGAAATTGAGGAGGGGATGAAAATGGGCGATATCATCACGACGAAAGAGCTGAACCTGTGGTACGGCGCGAACCACGCGCTAAGGCAGATCAGCCTGTCCATCCCGGAAAGGGAAATCACGGCGCTGATCGGGCCGTCCGGCTGCGGCAAGTCGACTTACTTAAAGACCTTAAACCGGATGAACGACCTGGTGGAGAACTGCCGGATCGAGGGCGAGGTCAGGCTGCGCGGCACGGACATCTACAAGGACGTGGATGTCAATCTCCTGCGAGGGCGCGTGGGGATGGTGTTCCAGAAGCCAAACCCGTTCCCGATGAGCATTTACGACAATGTCGCCTACGGCCCTAGGATCCACGGGATCCGCTCCAGGGTCAAGCTAGACGAGATCGTGGAGCGCTCCCTGCGCAAGGCCGCCATTTGGGAGGAATGCAAGGACAGGCTGAAAAAGAGCGCGTTAGGGATGAGCGGCGGGCAGCAGCAGAGGCTTTGCATCGCCAGGGCGCTTGCCGTCGAGCCGGAAGTCCTTTTGATGGATGAGCCGACGTCCGCCCTTGACCCGGTCTCCACGTCCAGGATTGAGGATCTGGCGATGGAATTAAAGAAAAACTACACGATCCTCATGGTCACGCATAACATGCAGCAGGCGGCGCGGATCGCGGACAGGACGGTTTTTTTCCTGATGGGGGAGGTCGTGGAGTCCGGGAGTACGGAAAAGATGTTCCAGTGCCCGTCGGACAAGAGGACGGAGGATTATATTTCCGGGAGGTTTGGATAATGCGGGATCAATACGCCAGGCAGCTCTCCCAGCTGAACACGGAGCTGATCACGATGGGGGCGCTGTGCGAGGAGGCCATCACGAACGCGGTGGGATACCTGACGGACGGCGATGAGGCCAGCAGGGACGCCTGCTTCGCGGCGGATCGCCAGATTGACGAGAAGGAGCGGGACATCGAGGCGCTTTGCATCAAATTGCTCCTGCGCCAGCAGCCGGTGGCGCGGGATTTGCGGGAGGTTTCCGCCGCGCTGAAAATGATTTCCGACATGGAGAGGATCGGCGATCAGGCTTCGGATATCGTGGAAATCGCGCCTTACGTGGCAAGAAGCGGGATCGGGAGGAGCACGCATATCAGGGACATGGCGGACGCCGCCATACGGATGGTCTCGGAAAGCGTGGAGTCCTTCGTGAAAAAGGACATGGAAATCGCCCGCCGGGTGATGGAGCATGACGACTTAGTGGACGAATTGTTTGACAAGGTCAAGGACGAGCTGATCACGTCCATCGCGCAGGGCGGGCGCAGCGCGGAGGCGTTAGCCGACTTGCTGATGATCGCGAAATACTTAGAGCGCATCGGCGACCATGCCGAAAATATCGCGGGATGGGTCGCGTATTCCATCACGGGGGAGCGCGTCTCGCGAAAGGGCCGGGGGATCCGGGAGGGGGAGCCATGATTTATCTTGTGGAAGACGACGACAACATCCGCAAGCTCGTGAACTATGCCCTGTCGAAAGAGGGGTTCGAGGTGACGGGCTTCCCGGACGCGGAAGGGTTTTGGGAAAGCATGCGCGCGTCCGTGCCGGAGCTGGTCATCTTAGACATCATGCTCCCGGGGGAGGACGGCCTCTCCATCCTAGAGCGGCTGAAGGGGGATCCCGGGACGGAGCCGATCCCCGTCATCATGCTCACGGCCAAGGGCAGCGAGTTCGACAAGGTGACGGGGCTTGACATGGGCGCGGACGACTATGTCGCGAAGCCTTTCGGGACCATGGAGCTGATCTCCAGGGTGCGGGCGGTCATCCGACGCTATGAGAAGACGCGGCCGGGGGAGGCGTACCGCGTGGGGGATCTGTACGTCGATCCCGCGCGGCATGTCGTTTCCGTCTCCGGGGAGGACGTCACGCTATCCTACAAGGAGTGGCAGCTGCTCCTGGCGCTGCTGGAGGCGAAAGGGGCCGTGGTGAGCCGGGACGCCCTGCTTTGCAAGGTATGGGGCGAGTATTATTCCGAGTCCCGCACGCTGGACGTCCATATCAGGAAGCTCAGGGTCAAGCTGGGGGACGCGGGCAGCCTGATCCGGACGGTGAAGGGCATCGGGTACCAAATCGGGGGTGACGCCCATGCATAAGAAGATTTTCCGCTCCTCCTTTTTGACTGCCTGCCTCGTGCTGGCCGCGGCCATCGCCATGATTTTGGGGGTCTTGTTTGAGTTTTTCGAGGGGCAGGCCCAGGCAGGGCTGGAAACGGAGGCGGATTACCTGTCGCAGGCGGTGGAAAAAGAAGGCGTGTCTTTCTTTGAGGGATTCCAAAAGCAGAATAACCGGATTACCTTGATAGGCCCTAACGGGGACGTGCGGTATGACAGCGAGACGGACACGGAGAGCCTGGGCAACCACGCGGGCAGGGAGGAAATCAGGGAGGCCATGGAAAGCGGCACGGGGCAAAGCATCCGCTATTCGCAGACCTTGATGGAAAAAACCGTGAATTACGCCGTGCGCCTCTCCGACGGCAGCATCCTGAGGATCTCGCAGCCGCAATACACGGTAGTCAGGATCCTGCTCGGGATGCTCCAGCCGATCCTGGCCGTGATCGCCGTCGCGCTGGTCGTGACGTTCGTGCTTTCCTACCGGGTATCGAAGTCCATCATGGAGCCGATCAACAAGCTGGACCTGGAATTCCCGGAAAACAACGTGGCCTATGAGGAGCTGACCCCGCTTTTGCAGAAGCTGGCGGAGCAAAAGCAGACCATCCAAGAGCAGCTGGACAGCGCCCATAAGAAGCAGGTGGAGTTCCACATGATTACCGAAAACATGAGCGAGGGGTTTTTGGTCATCGACCGCGACGCCAACCTCCTGACGTACAATTCCGCCGCGCTGCGCCTGTTCGGGATAGCGGAGCCGGCCGGCGGGAGCGTGCTTGCCCTGTGCCGCGCGAAAGGGTTCAGAGAGGCCGTGTCAAAGGCCCTCTCCGGGGAGAAGGCGGAAAACACCATGATCCGGGAGGAGCGGTGCTACAGCATGATCGCCAACCCGGTGTTCGAGCAGGACGAGGTGATCGGCGCGGTCATCCTGATTTTGGATATCACGGAAAGGGAAAAAAGGGAGACGCTCCGCCGCGAGTTCACCGCCAACGTTTCCCATGAGCTGAAGACGCCCTTAACTTCCATTTCAGGGTTCGCGGAATTGATGAAAGAGGGGGACGTCCCCGCGGAGACCGTCGCGGATTTCTCCCGCTCCATCTATGAGGAGGCGCAGAGGCTGATCTCTTTGGTGTCGGACATCATCAAGCTGTCCGAGCTGGACGAGAGAAGCGCTTCCGTCCCCACGGAGGTCGTGGATTTGCGCGAGCTGGCGGAGGAAATCATAGGGCGCCTGGAAAGCCAGGCGGAAAAGAAAGGCGTCACGGTCAGCCTGATCGGGGATGGGGCAAAGATTACCGGGACGCGCAGGATTTTAGACGATATGTTTTACAACCTGCTGGATAACGCGATTAAGTACAACAAGGAAAACGGGACGGTGGACTTCATCCTGAACGAGACGGAGAGCGGCGTGACCGTCTTGGTGAGGGACACCGGGATCGGCATCCCCGCCGCACACCAGGGGCGCGTGTTCGAGCGGTTCTACCGGGTGGACAAGAGCCACTCCAGGCAGGCGGGCGGCACCGGGCTGGGGCTGGCCATCGTGAAGCACGGCGCGATGTGCCACCACGCCGAGGTCAGCTTAGAGAGCACGGAAGGGAAGGGGACGACGGTGTCGATCCGATTTACTTTGAAAGCCCAGTCGCAATGTTCATGCGGAAGGACTGCTTGCAGGCAGGCCCGCATGAACATTAGCGACGCTAACCCGTATGAGGGCGATAGCCCGGATTGCGAATACGGGCAG
>CAZOLD010000039.1:0-11103 GCA_964580595.1 uncultured Eubacterium sp. | reverse complement strand
GCCGAGGCATCCCGGCAGCGTCCGCTCCATGCCAAAAACCCTGTAAAACTCAAAGAGCCCGCAGAGAGAGACGAGCGCAAGCCCCGCCAGCAGCACGTCCCCTCCGGCAATGATCAGCGCCAGCGCGGCAGCGACGAGCAGCGCCCCGCTTAGCAAACGCTTCCGGAACACCGTTATCCCTCCTTTACGCCGCCGAAACGCCGGTCCCTGCGGCCATATTCCTCAATGGCCCGCCCCAATTCCTCTTTCGTGAAATCCGGCCAATACGCCGGCGTGAAATAAAGCTCGCAATACGCGACCTGCCACAGAAGGAAGTTCGACAGCCGCTGTTCCCCGCTGGTGCGGATCAAAAGGTCAGGCGCGGGGATGCCGCAAGTATCCAGGTAACTCTCGAAAAACCCCTCGTTTAAATCCTCCAGGGAAAATTTCCCGCTTTTGTAATCCGACAGCATCCTCCTCATCCCGCGGAGCATCTCATCCCGGCTGCCATAATTGATGGCAATCTGCAAATTCAGCCCATCCTGATCCTTGGAAAACTCTTCCAGCTTCTGGATGCTCTCCTGGATATCCTCATCCAGCCCGGTCTTATCCCCGATCACGCGCACGCGCATATGGTTCTTCTCCGCGGTCTTGATGCAGTTTTTCAAATAATCCCGCAGCAGCCTCATCAAGGCGTCCACTTCATCCCTCGGCCTGTTCCAATTTTCGGTTGAGAACGCGTAAACCGTCAGGTACTTTATCCCGAAATCCCACGCTGCCCTGCAGATTTCCTCTAAATTCCTCGCTCCTTGCGTATGGCCGTAATTCCGCGGCATCTTGCGCTGCGCCGCCCAACGCCCATTCCCGTCCAGTATGATAGCGACATGATTCGGAACACCCATAAGCCAACCTCCAAAATAGCTGCCTAACCTGAATATAAAATTAAGCCGCCGCAAAACGACCCGTCCACCTGCCAAGATGCGCGGCCAAGCCAACGCGAAAGCAGGCTGCCCGGATTATTTTGCGGCAGCTCCCCATATCCATCGCAGGGGCGGCACGCCTCTCCCTGTGCCGCGCTACACCGTAAGGATCTCCTTCGTCTTCTCCTCGACTGCCTTATCGATATCCGCGATGAACTTATCCGTCATCTTCTGAACCTCACCCTCCAGCTGCTTCTCCTCATCCTCGGACATGTCGCCGGACTTCCCCAGCTTCTTCAGGGACTCGTTGGCGTCACGTCTTATGTTCCGCACCGCCACTTTCGCCGACTCGCCCTTTTTCTTGACATCCTTCGCCAGGGACTTCCTGCGCTCCTCGGTCAGTTCCGGGAAAACCAAGCGGATCGACTTCCCGTCGTTCGTGGGGTTAATCCCAAGGTCGGACGTCAGGATCACTTTCTCAATCTCGCGCACCATGTTAGGCTCCCAAGGCTGGATCAAGATCATGCGCGGCTCCGGGACAGAGATATTCGCCACCTGCTGCAGTCCGGTCGGCGTGCCGTAATAATTCACCCTCAGCTTATCCAGCACATGGGGGTTCGCCCGCCCCGCGCGTATGGATCCCAATTCTTCCAGCAAGCTGTCATACGACCTGTGCATCTTCCTGTCGTATTCCCGCAACCTCTCGTCCATAACAGTACCCTCCTATCTGAGCCTCTGCGCAACCGAGGCTAAATGGTAACCTTCGTGCCTGAAAAATCGCCGTTCAGGGCGCGGACAATGCTGTCCTTCCCCTCCAGCCCGAATACATACATGGGCATATGGTTTTCCATGCACAAGGTGACGGCGGCCAGATCCATGACCGCGAGCCTCTTCTCAATCACCTCTTGCATGGGAACCTCATCATACTTGACAGCGGAAGGATTCTGCTTCGGGTCGCTGTCATAGACGCCATCGACAGCCTTCGCCAGCCAAATGCCATCTGCCTCTATCTCAACCGCCCGGAGGACCGTCGCCGTGTCCGTGGAAAAATAAGGGTGCCCCGTCCCGCCGGCGAAAAAACACACCTTCCCCTCGGAGAAATAACCCATAACCTTGTCCTTTGAGAACAATTCCGTGAACGCCCCGCAAACAAAAGGGGTCAGCACCTGCGTCCGCATCCCCACGGAACGGAAAATCTCCGACACGTAAATGCAATTCATGACCGTCGCGAGCATCCCAATCTGATCCGCCTTCGTACGGTCAATCGTCTCGCTCGTCCTCCCACGCCAGAAATTGCCTCCGCCTATCACGATCCCGACCTCAAGCCCCTGGCTCACGAGCTGCCCTACCTGCCTCGCCACGTCCGTGACCGTCGGCTCGTCGAATCCCATATGCTTCTCGCCGGCTAGGGCCTCCCCGCTCAACTTCAACAATATCCTCTTCATGACGCGCCTCCCAAGGCCATGCCATGCCGTCCGCCCATCCCCGCCCGTGCGCGGCCGCGCCGCGGGCTAAGGCCTATGTATGGCAACCCCGCAAATCTTGATCATTGCTTCGCGAAGAAGCTGTCCATATCCACGTCCGCATAGCACTGCGAGCAGAAGCCCTCGATCACGGCGCCGTTATTAATCTGCACGGAGCGAGACTTGATATTCCCGACCACTACGGCGGAAGTATCCACGACGACCGGCCCTTGCACGTCAATATCGCCCTTGATCGCGCCGGCAATCACCGCGCTGGTTGCGGTAATATCGCCGACAACGATAGACCCTAGGCCAATCTTCACGGTTCCGCTGGAGTCAATCTCGCCCTCCACTTTCGCGGCATCCGCGAAGAACTCAGAAGATTTCGCGTTCCCCTTCATGCTCCCCGTGATCGTCATCTTGCCGTTGCAATGCACGTTCCCCTCAAGCCGCCCCCGCAGCTCAAAGGAACCGGTCGCCTCAAGGTCGCCCTTCAAGATCGTCCCTTCCGTGATGACGGTAACCTCATCCGAAACCTCTTCCGAAATCCCGAGCGTGGAGGAAGCCTCCGCGCCTGCCTCCGTGCCCTCTGCGGCATTTGCGTTCTCCTTAGAATTCTCTGTGCTCACGACCGTCTCCTCCTTATGCGGCTGCTCCTGCGCCGAAACCAGCTCCACCTTGATCTCATTGTTGCTGTCCGCGGCAGCGGCCCCCGCGTCCTTGCCGCGCGCCTCCTGCGACGCAGGCATCCTCTCCAAAAGGCCGCTCATCTTCTCCATCTCCGCCTTCGCGTCAACTTCCTGCTCAAGCGTGTTCACGACCATCTCCGGCTGCTGCGCCGCGTTCGGCACTTCCTCCCCTGGGAGAAGCTCGGTCACCGCTTGGGACAAATCCTCTTTGAAATCCTTAAAAAAGCTCATACAGATACCTCCATTAAATAATTTCCCGCCGGCTAGTCCACGCTATCCGCCGAAATGTGCTGGATTGGCTTGGTGTCCTCCTCAATCGGCAACAGCTGCGCGCCCATCGCCTTCAGCTCGTCAATCATCGGGCCAAGAGCCTCGACGGTAGCCACTTTCGCGTCCGCGTCATGCATCAGCACGATGGACGTCTGATATTTCTTGACGTCATTCATCACGTTATCGATCAGCTCATCCGCCGTATACGCCTGGCTCGTGGCATCCCCGCTCGCGACGTTCCAGTCATAATATGTAATCCCCTCTTCATTCAGGTAATGGATAAAAATCCTCATGTCCAGGTTGCTCACCTGGTTGCTGCTCCCCCCGGGGAAACGCATGATCATCGGCTTCTCCCCTGTCACCTCTTCCAGGTAAGCCTGGAGATGCTGCACGTCCTCGGAAAAAGCCTCGAGCGACTCATAGATCACGTTATACTTGTGCGTGAAGGAATGCATCCCTAAGGTATGCCCCTCCGCGACAATCCTGCGGTATAATTCCTTGGACTTCTCATCCTCTTTCCCGATGACAAAAAAAGTGGCCTTGACATTCTTCTCCTTCAAGATATCAAGGATCTTCTCCGTATTCCCGCTCGGGCCGTCGTCAAACGTGAGGTATACCTGCCTCGCCTCCTCCTGCGCGCCTCCCGCGTCCGGCCCGCCGTCCCCCGCATCCTGCGCGGAGGCGTCCGCATCCTGCCCCGAGCCTCCATCCGCCGCCAACGTTTCCGGCGCGGCGCCGGTGACCCGAGCCTCCGTCTCCGCGGCATGGGCTTGGTTCATCTCCTGCTCCTCCACGACCTGCTCTACGGAAATCACGGACTTTGAAAGCTTATCAAGCTTATCCTCCAGCAGGAAAAGCCTCGCCAGCAGGAACACGCCCAACGCGGTCGCCGCTAATATCCACAACAGCAACCCCGTGAGAATCGACATCTTCATCCTGTTGATCCGCTTGCGGCGCCGCTGCTGCTCGAGTAAACTATTGGCTGCTTTCTCTTCCATTTGCTTACGGACCTCCTCGTCCTCTCAACGCTGCCAAGCGCCAAAGGAGCGCCTCCCCCCGGCGGCCTGCTATCGGATATTGTAACATATTTTTTCTCGTTCGTATCAAAAAAAACGGAAAAATTTGTCCTATTTTTTCGTAAAATTTCAACTATTTTGCGTTTATTTTTCGGATTTTACCTAAATTAGCTGCCAATATCAAGAAAAATTCACAGCAACCATCGCCGCATCGTCTCCATGAGCTGCTCTACGTTCAGCGGCTTAGCCAAGTGCTCGTTCATGCCGGCATCCTTCGCCCTTTGGATGTCCTCGATAAACGCGTTCGCCGTCATTGCCACGATCGGCGCCTTCACGGACCGCCCTCTCTCGAGCTTGCGAATCTCCCTCGTCGCCTCGTACCCATTCATCACCGGCATCTGGATGTCCATAAAAATCAAGTCATAATACCCCTCCGGGTTATCCCGCACCTTCCCGACGGCCTCTTTCCCGTCCTCGGCCATTTCCACCTGCGCGCCCGACATCCCGATAATCTCGGCGGCGATCTCACGGTTGAGCTCATTGTCCTCCACTAAGAGCACCCTCTTGTCCGCGAACAGGCTCTCATTGAAATCCACGTTGTCCGAGACGAGGCGCTCCCCGCTCCCGGGAGCGAAGCGCTTTAGCGCGTAGAGGAGCCTGGAGTAGAAAAGCGGCTTGGGGATGAACCCGACCACCCCGGCTTCCCTGGCGTCCGCCTCGATCTCTGACCAGTCGTAAGCCGACAGGATGATGATGGGGATGTCATCCGAGACAAGGTCCCGTATGGCGCGGGCCGTCTCCACGCCGTCCATGCCGGGCATCTTCCAGTCAATGATCATGGCGAAATAGGATTTCCCTGCCGCGTAGGTCTGCCTTACCCTCTCCACGGCCTCTTCCCCGGAGCAAACGCTCTCTTCCACAATGCCCATGTTCCTTAGCATCATGCAAATGTGCTCGCACACGTCCGCCTCATCGTCCACGACCAGGACGGAAAGCCCTTTCAGATCATCGACGGACTCCATCTCCTGATCCGAAAACTTCAAGAACACATTGACGGTGATTCTCGTGCCTTTGTCCAGCTCGCTGTCCACCTTGATCGTGCCGCCCCTCATCTGCACGATGTACTGGGTAATCGCCATGCCAAGGCCGCTCCCCTG
The DNA here is from genome assembly GCA_964580595.1 of uncultured Eubacterium sp. GTDB lineage: Bacteria > Bacillota > Clostridia > Lachnospirales > Lachnospiraceae > Petralouisia. The sequence goes on along the minus strand of CAZOLD010000039.1, from coordinate 5,609 downwards.
CTCCTTGCTGACGCGCGAGTCCTCGGCGCGCTCAAACGGCTGGAAAAGCTTCGGGATGAACTCCTTAGACATCCCGATGCCATTGTCCTCGAAAGTGAACTCATAGCATCCCATGCCGCTGCTCGTCGACGGCTTCTCGCAAATGCGCAGCGTGATCTGCCCACCCTCATGCGTATATTTCACGGAATTGGAGATCAGGTTCATGAACACCTGCTGCAAGCGCACGACATCCCCAAGCACCTTCTCGTGCCGCAGGTTCTCGATATCCACTTTCAGGTTCTGCGACTTCGCCGCCATGTTCGGCTTGATGACCTCCATGATGTCCTGCAGCATGTCGGGCAGGCTGAATTCCTCCTCGTTTAAGGAAAGCTTCCCCGTCTCCACCTTGGACATGTCCAGCACCTCGTTGATGAGGTTTAGCAGCAAGGCGCCGGAAGAGGAAATCTTCTTCAGGCAGTCCGCCAGCCGCTCCGGATCGTCCAGATGCGCCTCGGCGATTGCCGTCATGCCTATGATCGCGTTTAAGGGGGTGCGTATGTCATGCGACATGCGGGAGAGGAAATCGCTCTTGGCCTCATTCGCGCGGTTCGCGGCTTCGTAAGCCTCCCTCATGGCCTCCTTGTTCCTCTGCTCCTCCTCTAACTGCTTTAGCTCCTTGCGCTTGCGCTCGTCCACGCTCTTGATGAACAAAAGGATGCGGCGGCTGCCGTCCCGGTCCATGCTGCGCAAGGTATAGGAAAACCATTCATACCGTCCCGACGCATTCTTCATCTGGAACTCGCTGATGATTTCCATGTCCCGCCCCTCGCCCTGGCCGCGCAGGTGTTCCGGGGACATGACCGACTCGAACTCTTCCCTTGAGTCCGGATGGAGGAGGCTCTCCGCGTTATGGCGGACCACCTCGCTGTAATGCTTGCCATGCTTCTCCCTTATGATATGCTTCCCGTCAAAAACCACCTTATAGATCGCGTCCTGCTCCAGGCCAATCTCATAAATCGCGTCGTAGGAGTCCGAAATGGCATAAGCGAGGAGCGTGTTGTCATACTCCCTGCGAAGCTCCTCCTGCTTCTCGCCCGTGATGTCTAACACGTTAAGCGTGATGCATTCCGGCTTGCCCTTCTTGCTGGAAACAAGCTTCACTTCCACGCGGTTCCAGACCGGCTCGTTCTCCACCTTTCGCATGCTAAGGTATTCCACTGTCAGGTGGTCCGTCTTCTCATTGAGGTATTTGCTAAGGTACTTAAGCTGCAGGAAATCCTGCACCTTCTTCTTGTCCTCCTCCGCCACCTGGCTGTCGATATATTTCAGCAGCACCTTGTATTTCCCGCGCCGGGGCATCGTGTCCTGGAAATTTTCGGGCATCCGCAGCACATGGTATGTCTCTGCCGCGATATCCACGAAATAGCTACCGGCGAACAGGTTGCTGAAAGAGCTGACCGCCAGGCGGTTCATTTTCAGCTCTTCCCTCTGCTCCGGGCTCTCCTGGAAAGCCAGGGCGCTGTCCTGGATGTCATGCATCGTGCCCACGATGCGCATCGGGATATCCTTTTCGAAAATGACCTTCCGGTAGATGCGGAACCAACGCCTGCCATCATCCGTCAAGATGGGGAGGTCCAAATTGTCCTCCTCTCCCCCTTCCAGGATGGACGTAAGCTTCGGGATGTCTTCCTTGTCCACGATCTGCCCATCCATCACCGCCTGCTTATAGTTCTCGATGACCTTCTTATCCTTGTTCTCCCCCTCGTCGCCAAACATATACAGGACCATCCGGTCCTGCCTTAAATTATATTCGAACAAGACGTCCGCGCTGCTCTCTAACGCAAGACGGTACATTTCCCTCTCCTGCCTAAGCTGCAGCTCAAGGCTCTTCTTCTCCGTCATGTCCGTCATCGTCCTCTGGATGACAGGGTAACCGTCCTTGTCCCTCTTCAAAAACTGGGTGCTGGCAAAAATCCAATGGAGCTTGCCGCTGTTCGTCCTGGCCTGGTATTCGAACTTCACGATATCGCCGGGCTTGCGCAAGCCCGCTGACATGGAACGTATCTTGATCTTGTCCCTGTCCACCACATGGCTCGCCACGCCTCCGTCAAAGCCGTCATTAATGCACTCTTCTACCGTATCGTAGCCTAACATATCCAAAGCCGCCTGGTTCATGGCCAATATCTTGCAGTGGCTTCCTTCCATGCGCACGTAGCGGATGATCCCGCATTCGATCGTATTGTAGATGCTGTCTAGCAGCATCCTCTGCTCCTGCAATTTTTCCCTGAACATATTGTCGTCCATACGCTTGCCCTCTCCACTTCGCTTTCTCTTCGCCTCTTGCCTGCCGTGCCGCCCCCGCCATAATGAAACAGGGCCAGGGCGCCTGCCGCGGCGATCTGCGGCAATTGCGCCTGACCCTATCATCATACTATATCAACGGGTAGTATTGCAACATAAAAAACGTCCGCTTAGGCAATGGACAGGACTTTATAATCCTTCTCCTCCACCGCCTTTCTCAATGCCTCGTCCGGCACCTCCGCGTCCAGCTTCACGATGGCCGTCCCCGCCTCATGGCTGACCGCCGCCTCCGCGACGCCTGAAATCCCTTCCAGGCTTTGCTTGACCGTCGCCTCGCAATGTGCGCACATCATCCCTTCAATCTTCATTGTTTTCTCCGTGATCTGACCCATTTCCTTTTCCTCCATTTCATGATGATTTTGCGATACCTCGCTCCGTCTTTCCTCCAAGGGCACGCTTTTCTTTTCTGGACGCGGCGCCTGCTCATTTTCCTGCCGCGGGGCTTGCTCCTTCTCCCCCGCGCGCCCATGGATTTTCGCGAAATTCAGCCTCAGCGCGTTCGTCACGACGCAAAAGCTAGACAGGCTCATCGCCGCCGCCGCGAACATCGGGTTAAGCTTCCATCCAAACAGGGGGATCCATACGCCCGCCGCGAGCGGGATCCCGATGATGTTATAGAAAAATGCCCAGAACAGGTTCTCGCGGATATTCCTCAGCACGGCACGGCTCAGGCGGATGGCTGCCGGCACCTCGCAAAGGTTGCTTTTCATCAGCACGACGTCCGCCGCGTCGATGGCGATATCCGTGCCCGCGCCGATGGCAATCCCCACGTCCGCCCTCGTCAGCGCGGGAGCGTCATTGATGCCATCCCCGACCATCGCCGTCTTCCCTTCCTGCTGGAGGGAGCGTATGACGCTCTCCTTCCCGTCCGGAAGGACGTCCGCGATGACCTCGTCCACGCCCGCCTGCCGTCCAATCGCGTCCGCTGTCCGCCGGTTGTCCCCGGTGAGCATGACGACACGCAGCCCCATCTCCCGCAATTCCTGAATCGCCCGCGGGCTGTCCTCCTTGATCCGATCCGCGACCGCGATGATGCCTATGGCCTTCCCTCCTTTCGCAAAGTACAAAGGCGTCTTCCCCTCCTCGGATAGGGCCTGCGCCCGCTCCGAAAGGGCATCGGGGACGACGGCTTTTCCGGAGATGAGCTGCGCGTTTCCCCCATAGGCTTCCTCCCCGCCGACCAGACCGGACAGCCCGTTCCCCGGCATCGCCTGAAAGCCCTCCGCTTCCTTCTCCGCGACGCCTCGCTCCTTAGCGTGCCGCACGATGGCCTTCGCAAGCGGATGCTCGCTCTTTCGCTCCAGGGCATAGGCGACTTCTAGCAGCTCTTCTTCCGTCCCCTCCCCGGACGGGATCAGGTCCGTCACCTCCGGCTCGCCATATGTGACCGTCCCGGTCTTATCCAGCGCGACTGTCCTTATCCTGCCCGCCGCCTCTAGGGAAGCCGCTGTCTTGAACAGGATGCCGTTCTTCGCGCCGACGCCGTTCCCGACCATGATCGCGACAGGGGTCGCGAGGCCAAGCGCGCAAGGGCAGCTTATCACGAGGACGGAAATGGCGCGCGCCAGCGCGAATCCCACGCCCTGCCCCGCTAAGATCCAAGCAATCGCGGTAACCGCCGCAATCCCAATCACCACCGGGACAAAAACCCCGGAAACCTTGTCTGCCGTTTTCGCGATAGGGGCCTTCGTGGCGGCCGCGTCGCTGACCATCCGAATAATCTGGGAGAGCGTCGTATCCTCCCCCACCCTCGTGGCCTCGCATTTCAGGAAGCCGGATTGGTTCGCCGTCGCGGCGGATACCATGTCCCCCGGCGACTTGTCCACGGGGATGCTCTCCCCTGTCAGGGCGGCCTCGTTGACCGCGCTCTCCCCCTCTAAGACAACGCCGTCAACGGGGATGTTCCCGCCCGGCCGCACGAGGAAAATATCTCCTTTCCTCACCTGCCCGATGGGAACCTCGGCCTCTTTCCCGCCCCGCAAGACGACGGCGGTCTTCGGCGAAAGGTCCATCAGCCCCTTGATGGCGTCCGTGGTCTTGCCCTTTGACCTGGCCTCTAGCATTTTCCCGATCGTGATCAGCGTGAGTATCGTCGCCGCCGACTCGAAATAGAATTCATGCACGTAATGGGCGGCTCCTGCCATGTCCCCGCGCGCCTGCGCATCTGACATCGCGAACAGCGCGTACATGCTGTACGCGAACGCGGCGCCCGCGCCTAGGGCGACAAGGGTATCCATGTTCGGCGCCCTGTGGAGCAATCCTTTGAACCCGCTTTGGAAGAATTTCTGGTTAATCACCATGACGGCCGCTGAAAGGAGCATCTGCGCAAGCCCCATCGCCACCGGATTCCGCTCCAAAAAATCCGGAACGGGCCATCCCCACATCATATGCCCCATGGAAAGGTACATGAGCGCCGCCCAGAAAACCAAAGAGGCTGCCAGCCGGCGCGCAAGCCGCGGCGTCTCCGTATCCCGGAGGGACTCCATGTCCGCCGCCCGCGCGTCTTCCTCGGCCGCCACGCCCTTTTCCGAGGCGCCGTACCCGGCATCCTCGACCGCCCGGATAATCTCTCTCGCGCTCGCCGCGCCTTCCACGCTCATGGAATTGGTCAGCAGGCTGACCGAGCAGGATGTCACGCCCGGCACCTTGCTAACGGCCTTTTCCACATGGGAGCTGCAGGCAGCGCAGCTCATCCCCGTCACGTTAAACTGTCTCATTCCAATCTCCTTCCTTCCGGAGAAGGGAAACATTCCCTCACCGCATCAGCTTCTGCAGGACTTCCAACAGCTCGTCGACTGTCTCTTCCTTCCCCTCCCGGATATCGTTGGTAACGCAGGTCTTGATATGGTTGGACAGCAGCACCTTGTTAAAGCTGTTCAAGGCCGCGGTCGCGGCCGCTACCTGCATCAGGATATCCGTGCAATAGGCATCCCTTTCCACCATTCCCCGGATGCCCCGGATCTGCCCCTCGATCCGGTTTAGCCGATGGATCAAATCCTCGTGCTCTTTCTCCGTACGCTCTTTTTTCTTGCCGCTGCAGCAAAAACCCGTTTCCTCTCCCATCGCAACCTCCCCCATGGCCCGCAAGCCAAATCCCGCCTTTCTGTCTTCTCCCACGCGACATGGATCCTCCCGCGAGCCCGCCGGGCAGCCCGCGGCGCAAATAACATGCCGTTTCGCTTATTATATACCCCCCATGGGTATATTGCAAGCCTTTTTTCCATTTATTATGAAAGCCCAGTCGCAATGGATATGCGGACGGACTGCTT
>CAZOLD010000038.1:9173-11261 GCA_964580595.1 uncultured Eubacterium sp. | reverse complement strand
CGGCACGAAAGGCCCTGGTCGCCCAACAGCTTCTCCGTAAAATGCCGTACCGCCATCTCATCCTTCGGGTCATAGCAAAAAATGCGGATATTGACTTCGTTGGAAAGCCCCTTCCCCTCCAGGAACTCCCGGCTTTGGATTAAACCCCGAAGCGAATCGAGGCGTTCATTGACATCGCTCATTTCAAATTCTCCTCAAGTCAGGCAATTAAAGGCCGGAAGCGCGGCTTGCAGCCCTCGCGAGCGGATGGCATCCTCAAGCAAAGGGCTGATCAGCACGGGATTCAGGTGATCCGCGTCCGTACTGTCCAGATACTCATTTTCCACCAGCATTTTCGTCAGCACCTGCCGCAGCTTGGCAATGGTCGCCTCGCTCCAGGCGGCGACCCAGTCGTCCTGCTCCTGCAGGCGCAGGAAAAACGCGTTCAAGTCCATTTTGCTAAACGTGCTGTCCAGCCTCCGGTACTTCTCCCCGATAACCGTCAGCATGAAATCCCATGCCAGGCGGTATTGCCTCATCATGGCGTATAAGCAGACCTGCTTCGCGACGCCGCTAGACTGCGTGGCGATAGCCTCTATGAGCGTGTCATCCTCCATGGATTCCAGCCTGCGGATACAGGCGAGCGCCATGCTGCGCACCGATTTCTCCGTGGGATACTGGAACAGATTGCCGGAAACAATCCGCTCCGCCACGGCATCCCGATCCAGCCCCTCGCTCATCAGCTTTGCCGTGACGCGCATCTCATAGAACAGGAACTGTTCCCTGGTCATCGCGGCGTTATACGGGCTGGATCCTCTCAACGCCCTGACGTTTTTTTGCGGCATTCATTTCCCTCCAAGCGGATTATCATTATCAATAATCTCATCATTCTCATCGTAGAGCCAGACGCAGTAGGTGTTATACTCCAGCATCAGACGTATTTTTCGGATCATGCTCATCTCTCCTCCATGCCTGCCCCCCCCCGCCGCAAGCGGAGCGCCGCGGCCGGCTCGTCGTTGCCGATGTCAGGCTCATCCCAATCAGTCCAAGCAACATCCGCCGCGGCAGTTTGTCGTCTGCCTGCCCCCTGCGCCGCTAGGGGAGCGCCGCGGGCTCGTCGTTGCCGCTGTCAGGCTCATCCCCAATCAATCCAAGCAACGTCATCCGCCGCGGCAGTTTGTCGTCTGCCTGCCGCTCCCTGAGTTCCCCGTAAAATCTGTGGAAGGCGCCGTCACGGAATCCGCGAGAACAATTCCCCGATGCTTTCCGTCAGAACCAGGTCCGCGTGCGCGTCGCGCGCCGTGGCGGACTTGTTGATCAGGACCATCTTATGGCCGCGGTAATAATCCACGAGGCCGGCGGCGGGATAGACCGCAAGGGAAGTGCCGCCAATGATCAGCATGTCCGCCTTGCTGATATACCGGATGGAATCCTGCAGCGTCCTGTCGTCCAGGCCCTCCTCATAGAGCACCACGTCCGGCTTGATGCTCCCGCCGCATTTCTCGCAGCGCGGGACGCCCGTGCTGTTCAGGATATATTCCGCGTCGTAAAACGCGTTGCATCTCTCGCAGTAATTCCGGTGCACGCTCCCGTGGAGCTCTAAGACCACCTTGCTCCCCGCGCGCTGGTGCAGCCCGTCGATGTTCTGCGTCACGACCGCCCTCACCTTGCCGGCGGCCTCCAGCTCGGCCAGCTTCTTATGCGCCATGTTCGGCTCCGCGTCCAGGCAAAGCATCTTGTTCCGGTAAAACCGGTAAAATTCCTCCGGGTTGTTCCGGTAAAACGTATGGCTCAAAATGGTTTCCGGCGGATAGTCATATTGCTGGTTGTACAATCCGTCCACGCTCCGGAAATCCGGTATGCCGCTCTCCGTGGACACCCCCGCGCCCCCGAAAAAGACAATGTTGTCCGATTCCTCCACCATTTTTAGGAACCACGCGATCTTCTCTTCCCGTTCTTCCTCTGTTTCCTTTTTCCTTCCCATCAATCCCATCATCTTTCCTCCTCATTCCGAATGTTCCCCTGCTAAGCGTTTCCCCGCTTCCGCCGCATCTTCTTTCCTGCCGCTCCTGCGTTTCCGCCACTTCTGCCGCTTTCGCGCTTCCGCCG
>CAZOLD010000038.1:5334-9073 GCA_964580595.1 uncultured Eubacterium sp. | reverse complement strand
CCCTTGCGCTTCCGCCGCCCTTGCGCTTCCGCCGCCCTTGCGCTTCCGCCGCCCTTGCGCTTCCGCCGCCCTCCCCTGATACTTACAGATTATAGCGTATTTTCGCGCAAATTCCTATACGCCCGGGAGAAAAATTCGCCCCCGGAAATTTATGGAATCGGTTGTGATAACTCCCCTGAAATGCTATAATTGTGTGCGGAAATCAAGAAGCCGCCGGGCGAAGGCCCCAACCCATAAGGAGCATCATATGGCAGATAAAATCTATTACACGCTTGAGAAATCAAAAACGCCGGACTTAGGCAAGCGGCTCGCCGCTTACTCCAAGAGCGGCTGCTACCCTTTCCATATGCCCGGGCACAAGCGCGCCATTGAGGATTTTCCGAATCCGTATTCCATCGACATCACGGAAATCGACGGGTTCGACAACCTCCAGCACGCCTCCGGCATCCTAAAGGAGGCGCAGGAGCGGGCGGCCGGAATATACGGCGCGAGGGAGAGCTTCTACCTGGTCAACGGGAGCACCTGCGGGGTGCTCAGCGCGATCAGCGCGGCTGTCCCGAAGGGCGGCACGATCCTCATGTCGCGCAACAGCCACAAGTCCGCCTACCACGCCGCCTACCTGCGCGAGGCGGAGACCATCTACCTGCTCCCGCCCGTCACGGATTTTGGCATCTTAGGATCCGTCCCGCCGGAGCATATCGCCCAGGCGCTGGCGGAATTCCCGCAAATCAGCGCCGTGTTCCTGACCTCCCCCACCTACGACGGGGTCGTTTCCGACATCGCCGCTATCGCGGAAATCACGCACGAGGCCGGCGTCCCCCTCATCGTGGACGAGGCGCACGGGGCGCATCTCGCGTTTTCGGACAAATTCCCGGATTCCGCCATCCGGTGCGGCGCGGATGTCGTCATACAGAGCTTGCATAAGACGCTCCCCTGCCTCACCCAGTCTGCTCTGCTGCATACCGGGTCCGACAGGGTAAGCGCGGACGAGATAAGGCGGTATATCGGCATTTACCAGACCAGCTCGCCCTCTTATCCCCTGATGGCTTCCATGGACCAATGCCTGCGCCTGATGCAGGAGGAGGGCGCGGAGCGGATGGACGCCCTCCACGGGCTGCTGTCGCAATTTTATGAAAACGCCAAGTCCCTCCGCTACCTGAAGGTGCTCGGGATGGAGCCGGAAGAGGGTTGCTTTGCCAGGGATGTTTCCAAGATCCTGATTTCCGTCGGGATCTCGGGGCTCTCCGCGCGGGAGCTGCACGACATCCTGCTGAAGAATCACAAACTCCAGATGGAAATGGCGGCGGGGCACTACGTCCTCGCGCTATCGAGCGTCATGGACACGTCGGAAGGGTTTCGGAGGCTTTTTGCCGCCTTAGAATCCATTGAGCGGAAAATCTCTCCTCCCGCGAAGAGCCAAAAGCGCAAGCTTTTGACGTCGGCCGACATTTACCAGATGCCGAAGCCGCGCATGTCCATCTCCCGCGCCTTGTCGCAGCCTTCGGACCTGCTACCGCTCAAGTCCTCCATCGGACACATCTGCCAGGACTATATTTCCCTCTACCCGCCGGGCATCCCGCTCGCGGCGCCGGGGGAAGTGCTTACAGGCGGGCTGCTGAACGCCATATCAAAATGCCACGCGGCAGGCCTCGTGCCGGAGGGGATGGACGACCTTGACCATTTCCGCGTTCGCGTCGTAAAGGAGTGAAAACATGGGGAAAAAAGCTACGGGAAAGATATTTTGCATCATGGGGAAGAGCGGGTGCGGGAAAAATACGATTTACCGCGCGATATCGGAAGAGAAATCCCTCCCGCTGAAAAGCGTCGTGACTTACACGACAAGGCCCATTCGAGAGGGCGAGGTAGACGGCGTGGATTACCGTTTCGTGTCGGATAGTGTCCGGATGGACATGGAAGGGCGGAATAAGATCATCGAGCAGCGCGCCTATTCCACGGTCCATGGGATCTGGATTTATTTCACGGCGGACGACGGGCAGATCGACTTGCGGCGGCATAGCTCATTTTTGGTCGGGACGCTGGACTCCTTCCTGAGGCTGGGGGCATATTTCGGGAGGGACGCCGTCGTCCCCATTTACCTGGAGGTGGATCCGGGCGAGCGGCTGCAGCGAGCGCTAACGAGGGAGCGCGCACAGAAAGAGCCAAAATACGAGGAGCTTTGCAGGCGGTTCCTGTCGGACGAGGAGGATTTTTCCGAGGAAAACCTGAAAAGGGCGCGTATCACGCGCAGGTTTCGCAATGACGACGTAAAGCGGTGCGCTAGCGAGGTGATTTCTTTCATGAAAGAATACCTATAAGGCCGCGGTGCCCGCAAGGCGGATTCCTTTCGCGAAGGCACGCCTGGTTGCCCACGCGCACGCGGCGGGATGGATTTCTTTCGTGAAGGCACGCCTGTAACCCTACGCGCACGCGGCGCGGCGGGCGGCACAAGGCGGATTTCGCGGATTTTTGACTTGATAAATCGGGGAAAATCCCCGATAATGTATATGTGAATGTGTAAAATCCGCGTATCTTAAGAGGAAAGGCAGGTGATTTTATGGCCCTTAAGGTAGAGCAGGTCACCCAGACGCAGCAGACGGAGCTCGTTCCGCAGGCGGAAAAGGGCGACGGCAGCTTCAAGTTCACGTTGGCCAGCCATGTCGGCGAGGCGGAGCTCCAGGAGAAATTAAACGGGCTCATGAAGGACATCACCGAGCAGGGGGAACGTCTTACCGAGCACATGGACATCCGCGACATGAAGAGGTACCGGGAGCTGGTCAAGGATTTCCTGAACGAGGTCGTCAACCGTTCCCATAAATTTTCCAGGGAGAATTTCCTGGACCACAGGGGGAGGCACCGCGTCTACGGGATCGTCAAGCTGGTGGACAAAAATCTGGACGAGCTGGCGAGCGAGCTGGTGAAGGACGAGAAAGACCATCTTGCAATCTTGAACAAAGTAGGGGAGATCCGGGGGCTCTTGCTGGATATTTCCACTTGAGGCAAAAACTTGCGGCAGTGCGGACAGGGCAGGAAATTAGGAAGATTGTTTGGTTGGAAGATCGATTGATGGAAGAAAGAGGGTTCTATGGCAGGGTTTTCAAGCATTATCGGACATGAACAGATCAAGGAGCATTTGCAGAACGCGATTTCCATGGGGAAGGTCTCCCATGCCTATATCTTCAACGGGCCGGCGCTTTCCGGGAAGATGGCTTTGGCAAAGAGCTTCGCGATGGCGCTCCAATGCGAGAAGAAGGGGACGGACGGTTGCATGGAATGCCATTCCTGCAAGCAGGCGCTTTCCGGCAGCCACCCGGACATCATTTATGTGCATCACGTCAACCCGAACAGCATCCATATTGGCGAGATCCGCAACCAGGTCGTGAACGACGTCTTAGTGCGCCCCTATTCTTCCCCGTATAAGATTTATATCATCGACGATGCGGAGAAAATGAACGAAAGCGCGCAGAACGCGCTCCTAAAGACGCTAGAAGAGCCGCCTTCCTACGCCATCCTCCTTCTCCTCACGGAGAACGCGGACGCGCTTCTCCCTACCATCCGCTCCCGTTGCGTCACCTTAAACCTGAAAGTCGTCCCGGACGACGTCATCCGCGATTACCTCATCAGCCAATGCCAGGTGCCGGATTACAAGGCGGACCTTTGCACGGCGTTCGCGCAGGGGAATGTCGGCAGAGCCATCCAGCTGGCGGAATCGGAGAGCTTCCATGAGATCAGGGACGCGGCC
>CAZOLD010000038.1:3851-5324 GCA_964580595.1 uncultured Eubacterium sp. | reverse complement strand
ACGCGGCTCTGCGCCTCCTAAAGAACATTCGGGAGATGGACCTTGCCGAGGTTGCGGACGCCGTCAAGCAAGTGGCTGCCTATAAATTAGAAATCAGCGACTTTTTTGACATCATGGCCATCTGGTACCGCGACGTCCTCTTCTACAAGGCCACGTCCGATGCGAACTGCATCATTTTCAAGGATGAGGTTCATGACATCAAGAGCCAGGCCAGCAAGAGCTCTTACGAGGGGATCGAGACGATCATCAAGGCGTTGGAGCGGGCGAAGACGCGCCTGGAGGCGAACGTGAATTTCGACCTGGTGATAGAGCTTCTGCTGCATACGATAAAGGAGAATTGACCTATGGTTAGAGTGGTTGGGGTCCGGTTCCGGACCGCGGGGAGGATGTATTATTTTGACCCGAAGGATTATGATCTCCCTGTCGGTACCCACGTGATCGTGGAGACCGCCCGGGGAGTGGAATATGGCACGGTCATCCTTGCCCCGAAGGACATCGAGCCGTGCAAGCAGACCCAGTCCCTAAAGCCCATCCTGCGCCCGGCGACGGAGGAGGACGAGAAGACGCAGGAGGAGAACCGCAGGAAGGAGAAAGAGGCGTTCCAGATCTGCCTCAAGAAAATCCAGTACCGCAAGCTGGAGATGAAGCTCGTGGACGCGGAATATACCTTTGACAACCGCAAATTGCTGTTTTACTTCACGGCGGACGGCAGGATTGACTTCCGGGAGCTGGTCAAGGACCTGGCCGCCATTTTCCGTACCCGGATCGAGCTTCGCCAGATCGGCGTGAGGGACGAGACGAAAATCATGGGCGGCGTCGGTATTTGCGGGAGGCCGCTTTGCTGCCATACCTTCCTCTCGGAATTCGCGCCCGTTTCCATCAAGATGGCGAAGGAGCAGAACCTGTCCTTGAACCCGGCGAAGATTTCCGGCTGCTGCGGCAGGCTCATGTGTTGCCTCAAGAACGAGGCGGAGACGTACGAATACTTGAACAGCCACGTGCCGTCCATCGGCGAGACCGTCACCACGCAGGACAAGCTGCGCGGCGAGGTGCACAGCGTCAACGTCCTGCGCCAGACGGCGAAGGTTCTCGTGCAGGTTGACGATGAGAAGGAGCTGCGGGAATACAAGGTTTCCCAACTGAAATTCAAGCCGAAGCAGAAGAAAGAAAAGGCGAAAGTCTCCCAGCGGGAGAAGAAGGAGCTTTCCGGGCTGGAGGACAAGGGCGCGTCAAAGATCGACGACGCGCATTGATTGCATCGACTCATGAAAGCGGAACTTAAGACAGGACATTTAGATGAGGAGTGCTTGGACGGCGAATGCTTGGGTGGAGAGCGCACGGATGGGAAACGCTCGGAAGTCGAGGGCTTGGGTGGAGAGCGCACGGATGGGAAGTACCTGAACGGCGAGCGATTGGATGGCGAGTGCCTAGACGACGAGCGATTGGACGGAGAGCGCACGGATGGGAAACGCT
>CAZOLD010000038.1:0-3751 GCA_964580595.1 uncultured Eubacterium sp. | reverse complement strand
GAACGCTGGGACGATTTGCACCGAAACGGGTACCGCATCCTGCAGCGTCCGGGCAGGTTTTGCTTCGGCATGGATGCCGTCCTCCTTTCCGGCTTCGCGAAGGTGCGGCGGGGAGAGACTGCCATCGACCTTGGCACAGGAACCGGCATCCTGCCCATCCTGCTTGAGGCCAAGACGGAAGGGGCGCGTTTCACGGGTCTGGAAATCCAGCCGGAAAGCGCGGACATGGCGCGGCGCAGCGTCCGGCATAACCATCTGGAAGGGAAAATCGATATTGTGGTTGGCGACATCAAGGATGCCTCGAAACGGTTTGGGGCATCTTCTTTTCATGTGGTGACCTCCAACCCTCCCTACCTGGAAAAAGGCGCGGGACTCCTGAACCCGAATGACGCGCTGGCCGTCGCGCGGCATGAGATCCTGTGCACCCTTGAGGACGTGATCCGCGAAGGCGCGAGGTTATTAAGGCAGAAAGGCCGTTTCTACCTGGTCCACCGCCCGTTCCGCCTCGTGGATATTTTCGTTTTGATGCGCAAATACGGCGTCGAGCCCAAGCGAGTGAGAATGGTGCATCCTTTTCTGGACAAAGAGCCTATCCTGGTATTGGTAGAGGGAGTATTGGGCGGGAATCCCCGGCTTGCCGTGGGAAAGCCGCTGGTCATTTATGAGGAACCCGGCGTTTTCACCGATGAAATCAATGAGATTTACGGATATTGAGCGTGGGCTGCTGCCCGCGCCGCCGCTGTGGGATGCGAGCCATCCCGCAAATGAGGGCATGCACAGCAATGCAGGGAAAATTATACCTATGCGCCACCCCGATTGGGAACCTGGAGGACATCACGATGCGCGCGGTGCGCGTCCTTCGGGAAGTGGATTTGATCGCGGCGGAGGATACGCGCAATTCCATCAAGCTCCTCCGCTATTACGATATCGGCACGCCGATGACGAGCTACCATGAGCACAACAAAATAGAGAAGGGCCGGCAGCTAGTGGATAAAATGCTAGGGGGAATGGACATTGCGCTGATCACGGACGCCGGGATGCCGGCGATTTCCGACCCCGGAGAGGATCTCGTGAGGATGTGCCGGGAAGAAGGGATTGAGGTATCCATCCTCCCGGGAGCCTGCGCCTGCGTGTCCGCGCTCGCCTTATCCGGCCTTCCCTCCAGGCGGTTCGCGTTCGAGGCGTTCCTTCCCCGGGAGAAGAAAGAACGCACCGCTATCCTGGACTCGCTGCGCCAAGAGACGCGAACGATCGTGCTCTATGAGGCGCCGCACAGGCTGAGGCGGACATTGGGGGAGCTCCTTGACGCGCTTGGCGACCGGGAAATCGTCCTTTGCCGGGAGCTCACCAAGAAATATGAGTCCGTCCTCCCTTTCACGCTCGCGGAGGCGGCCTCGTATTACGAGGATCATGAGCCAAAAGGGGAATTCGTGATTGTCGTCAAGGGAAAGGACGCGGATGAGATTGCCGGCGAGGCGCGGCAAGCCTTTAAAGACGTGCCCCTCCCTAAACATATGGCATATTACGAGGGCATGGGGATGACGCGGAAAGAGGCCATGAAGCGCGTCGCGCAAGACCGGGGCGTCTCCAAGCGGGAGATTTACGCGCTGCTCTTAGAGGAGGGTTGACGAAAGAATCCATCCTAGTGCCAGCGCGGGCGCGGTAACGTATGCGCCTCGGCTTTGAATCCACTGGATAGGATAAATCAAGGGACGCATCCCCGTGCCGGCTCGGACGCTATGCGACTCGGCTTTGAATCCACTGGAAAGGATATGTCACAGGACGCATCCCCGCACCGGCGCGCGGTTGCGATGCTGGATTCATACCTAGGTTTGGATTTACAGGATGCTCTCGGCTTCGTATTCATAGATAAGATAAGGTACAGCCATGTTGCCCTCTCGCGAAACGGAAGGAAGTGGGAATATGTTTGATTACGAATCTTTCAATATCGAGAATTTGGACCTGGCGGACATGAAGATTGAGGAAATTAGGAATTTGGCGGAAACCTTCCTTTCCGACCGGAAATATTCCCTGCTTCGGCAGCTCTTAAGCAACCTGAACGCGGCCGATATCGCCCTCTTATTCGATGAAATGAACGAAAAAGAGATCCCCCTGCTCTACCGGCTCCTCCCTAAAGAAGAGGCGGCGGAGACGTTTTCTTATCTGAGCCGCGACATGCAAAAGACGCTGATCGACACCTTGACGGACCGGGAGCTGCGCGAGGTCATGGACGACATTTTCTTAGACGACACGGTCGACATGATTGAGGAGATGCCGGCGAACGTCGTCGCGAGGATTTTGCGGAATACGGATGAGCAGACCCGCAAGATGATCAACCAGGTGCTCAATTACCCGAAGGACAGCGCCGGGAGCCTCATGACGATTGAGTATGTCAACATCAAGAAGGACATGACCGTGGGGGAGGCCATCGCCCGAATCCGCAGCACAGCCGTGGACAAGGAGACGATTTATACCTGCTATGTCACGGAGCACCGCAAGCTCATCGGCATGGTTTCCGTCAAGGACCTCCTTATGGCGGAGGACAGCATGAAAATCGAGGACATCATGGAAACGAACGTCATTTCCGTGGATACGCACGAGGACAAAGAAGAAGTGGCGAAGGTTTTCAATAAATATGATTTTCTCGCGATCCCCGTCGTGGACCAGGAGGAGCGCCTGGTCGGGATAGTCACCTTCGACGACGCCATGGACGTCATGCAGGAAGAGAATACGGAAGATATCACGAAAATGGCCGCCATGACGCCCGTGGAGGGCAGCTATTTCAGCGTTTCCGTCTTCTCCCACGCGAAGAGCAGGATTCTGTGGCTCCTCGTACTGATGCTCTCCGCGACAATCAGCGGCTCCATCATCACGCATTACCAGGAGACATTCCAAATGTACCCCCTCCTGGTATCGTTCATCCCGATGCTGACGGGGACGGGCGGGAACTGCGGGTCGCAAAGCTCCACCTTGATGATACGCGGCCTCGCGCTTGACGAAATCAAGTTCAAGGACATCTTCCGCGTCATTTTCAAGGAATTTCGGATCGCCATCCTGGTAAGCATCGTCCTTGCCGTGGCGAATGCCGCGCGGATTTATATCCTGTACGGAGATCCCATGATTGCCGCGGTGGTCGCGCTGTCGCTCATCGCCATCGTCATCCTCTCCAAATTCATCGGTTGCACCCTGCCCCTGCTTGCGGCGCAAGTCCACTTAGACCCGGCCTTGATGGCGAATCCCTTGATCTCCACGATCGTGGATATCTGCTCCATCCTGATTTACTTCAAGATCGCGACAGTGCTGCTTCATATTTCCTAGGGACAGCGAACGTCCACAAATGCGTGAACCCGAGATGCCCATCCCTTACTTTGGCAACTCGTCCTTGCCTACCGGGATCAGCACCTGGAGCATGAAGATCTGCCCTTCTGCCCGCACGGTGATCGTCCCGTTGTACTTTTCGGCCGTGTAGCGGATGCTCTTCATCCCATATCCATGGTCGCGCTTGTTCCTTTTCGTCGTCATGGGAAGGCCGTTCTCGAAGACTAAGGACTTCTCGAAATAGTTTTGGATCTGGATCATGAGAAGGCTGCTCTGGGAGAGGATCTTTAGGCTGATCACGCGCTTTGCCGCGTCGTTTATCTCCATCACAGCCTCGATCGCGTTGTCTAACGCGTTCCCGAAAATCGCGTAGATGTCCTCTAGCTTCATCACGCCCAGCCTGCTCCCGTCCGCCATGCACGACAGCTGGATC
>CAZOLD010000037.1:0-11266 GCA_964580595.1 uncultured Eubacterium sp. | reverse complement strand
GCCCGGGCGAGGGAACAGGGAAATGAGGAGAAGAGATCAGTACAAGCATTTGTTGAATCTGGCGGCGTGCCTCGTCATGCTGGCGGCGGAGGCCGTCATGTTCGGGTATGTCTGGTATCAGGTCTACACGCCGATGTTGCTGAAGGAAGACCGGTTCTGGAACCGGGGGAATTGGGCTTTCATAGGCATTTACGTGCTGATCCTGTATTTTTTCACGCGCACGTTCGGGGGATACCGGATCGGCTACCTCCGCTTTACGGATATCTGCCTCTCGCAGGCCCTGGCGGTCATTAGCACGAATACGGTCGAGTATTTCCAGGTCTGCCTGGTGGCGAACGACTACATGCCGGTCACGCCCCTCCTCGCGCTGACGGCGGCGGAGCTCGTGGTGGTGATCCCCGGCGTCTTCCTCGTGCGCAGCCTGTATGCCAGGCTCTACCCGCCCAGGAAAATGCTGGTCATTTACGGGAATTATTCCCCGGACGACCTGATCCATAAGATCAATTCCAGGAAAGATAAATACGACGTGTGCGCGACGGCGAGCATGAGCGCGGGATACGAGGCCCTGTGCCGGAAAATCATGGATTACGACGCCGTGGTGCTCTGCGACCTGCCGTCGCAGATGCGCAACCGGATTCTGAAGTTCTGCTACGCCAAGAACAGGAGGGCCTATATCACGCCGAAAATATCCGACATCATCCTGATGGGGACGGATCCGATCCATCTTTTCGATTCCCCGCTGATGCTCGCGCGGAACCAGGGCCTGTCCATCGAGCAGCGCTTCCTAAAGCGCGCGATGGATATCGTGCTTTCCCTTGTCGCGATCGTGATCTCCTCCCCGCTCCTTATCCTCATCGCGGTCTGCATCAAGGCATATGACAGGGGGCCCGTGTTCTACACGCAGGAGCGGCTGACGCGGGACGGGGAGGTTTTCCGGATCATCAAGTTCCGCAGCATGCGCATGGATTCTGAGCAGGACGGCGCCAGGCTCGCCAAAAAAGAGGACGAGAGGATCACGCCGATCGGCAGGCTCATCAGGCGGACGCATTTCGACGAGCTGCCCCAGCTGTTCAATATCCTGAAGGGGGAAATGTCCTTCGTGGGCCCCCGCCCGGAGCGCGAGGCGATCGCGCGGCAGTACCAGGCGATAATCCCGGAGTTCGCGTTCCGCCTGAAGGTGAAGGCGGGGCTGACGGGTTACGCGCAGATTTACGGGAAATATAACACGACGCCCTATGACAAGCTCAAGCTGGACCTGACCTATATCGAGAATTACTCGATTTGGCTGGACGTCAAGCTGATGCTGATGACGTTCAAGATCATTTTCCAGAAGGAGAATACGGAAGGGGTGGACGAGTGGCAGACCACCGCGGCCCGGGACGCCGTGCTTGCCCCGGAGGACATCGAGGATCCGCGCATGAGGCAGGAGCGGGCGGAGGACGCGTGGGAGGGCGTGCCCGCGGAGAAGCGGGATGAGGGGACGCATGAGGCGGGCTGACGCCGCCTAGGTAAAAAGGGGATACCGCATGAAGTGGGAAGAGAACCTGATTAGCATCGTCGTTCCCGTCTATAACGCGGAACGTTACGTGGAAGAGGCGATACGGAGCATCTTTGCCCAGACGTTCCGGGATTGGGAATTGATTTTGGTGGACGACGGTTCCACGGACGCGAGCCCGGAGATTTTGGGGAAATACGAGGGCGGGAAAGTGCGCGTGTTCCGGATGGGCGAAAACCGGGGGCAGGCCGCCGCGCGCAATTTCGGCAGGGCGCAGGCGCGGGGGCGCTACCTCGCGTACCAGGACGCGGATGACTTGTGGAGCAGCGAGAAGCTGGAGCGCGAGTTTTGTTTCCTCAAGGAGAAGGGATGCGCGTTCGCCTTCACGGGATACGAGTTCGCGGGAGAGGACGGGGTCCGCAACGGGAAGGTCGTCCACGTGCCGGAGACGATAGGGTACCGGCAGGCGCTGAAAAACACGACGATCTCGACGATCACGGTCATGTTTGACCGGGAGAAGATCCCGGAGAGCCTCATGGAAATGCCATCCGGGGTGCGCGGCGAGGATTCCGCCACATGGTGGCAGATCCTGAGGGCGGGATATACGGCGTACGGGCTGGACGAGCCGCTTTCCGTTTACCGGAGGCACGCGCAGAGCCATTCGGGGAATAAGCTGAAGGCGGTGTGGGGGACTTATAAGATGTACCGCGAGTGCGAGAAGCTGTCCGTTCCCGTAAGCTGCTGGTATTTCCTCTGTTACCTGTACCACGCGGTGATGAGGAGACTCTAGAAAGGTGGAAAAGAATGAGAGCCAGGATAAAGGATTTTATGCGCTACCGCTACCTCCTGTGGGAGCTGGTGAAGAAAGGGATCAAGCTGAAATACCGGCGATCCTACCTGGGGATCCTGTGGTCGCTCGTAGAGCCCTTGCTGACCATGATTGTGCTGACGGTCATCTTCGGCACGCTCTTTGGGAATAACGACAAGACATTCGCCGTATATGTCCTCTCCGGGCGGCTTTTGTATTCCTTTTTCTCGCAGGCGACGAACGCGGCGCTGCGCTCCATCCGGGGGAACGCCGGCATGATCAAGAAAGTATACGTGCCGAAATACCTGTATCCTTTGTCCGGCGTGCTGTTCAATTACGTGATTTTCCTGCTGTCCCTCGTGGTGCTGGCGGCTGTCTCCCTCGTGCTGGGCGTGATGCCGACGGTCTATACCCTGCAGGTCATCGTGCCGCTGCTGCTGCTTTTGGTATTCTCTTTCGGCGTCGGCATGATCCTGGCTACGGTCGGCGTGTTTTTCCGCGACATGGAATACTTATGGAGCGTCATATTGATGCTCATCATGTATACCTGCGCGATTTTCTACTATCCGGAGCGCCTCTTGGAGAGCAATATGTGGTGGCTCTTGAAATGCAACCCGCTCTACTGCCTCATCGCCTGCTTCCGCGACGGGCTGTTCGGCAGGATGATGGATATGCGCATGCTCCTGTTCGCCGGAGTGTCAAGCGTCGCGGTCTTGGTGCTGGGGGTCTGGGTATTTTACAAGAAGCAGGACGAGTTCATCTTGCATATTTGACCGCGCGACCGGCGGAAAGGCTAGGAAGGCGGGGGCGCGGAATGGCAGTCGCTATGCCGGGCCGACGCCGTGATAAGGAAAATCAAGGAGAATGGGCGATGGGGAATGAAGTCATTCGGGTGGATCATGTGAGCATGAAGTTCAACCTGAGCCGCGAGAAAATAGACAGCATGAAGGAATATTTCATCAAATTCCTGAAACGCGAGATCAAGTACGATGAGTTCTGGGCGCTGAGGGATATTAATTTTTCCATGCAGAAAGGCGAGCGCCTCGGCATCCTGGGCCTGAACGGCGCGGGGAAGAGCACGCTCCTTAAGGTCATCGCGGGCGTGTTCAAGCCTACGGAGGGGAGCGTGACGAAGCGCGGCGTCATCGCGCCGATGCTGGAGCTGGGCGCGGGCTTCGACATGCAGTACACGGGGGCGGAGAACATCTACCTTTACGGCGCCCTGCTGGGCTACCGCCATGAATTCATCAAGGAAAAATATGACGAGATCGTCGAATTTTCCGAGCTGGGGAAATTCATAGACGTGCCGTTGAAAAATTATTCTTCCGGGATGCGCGCGAGGCTGGGGTTCGCGATCGCGACCGTCGTGGAGCCGGATATCCTGATCCTGGACGAGGTGCTGTCCGTGGGCGACGCGAAGTTCCGCAAGAAGAGCGAGAAGAAAGTGATGGACATGTTCGGCACGGGCGTCACGGTCCTTTTTGTCTCCCATTCCCTGGAGCAGATCGAGCGCCTGTGCAACAAGGCGATGATTTTGGAGCGCGGGAGGATGATCGCGTACGGCGACATCGGGGAAGTCGCGCAAAAATACAGGGAAATCGTGGACAAGGAGTGATTTTCCCGGAGGGGAATGGCGATGGAACAGACATTTCTGGAAAAGCTGCGGAGGGTGAGGGCGGGGGATTTGCTCCATATCTTCAAATTCCTCGCCGCCTGGGTGATTCATTTCTTCTACCGCGCGCGGCACAGGGATTTGTGGCTTTTTTGCGATTCCGAGATGGAGGCGAGAGACAACGCGTATTGGCTCTTCCGGTACGTGCGGGAGCGGCATCCTGAGCAGGAGGCCGTGTTTGCCATCAATTATTCCTCCCCGGATTACGCGCGCGTGGCCGGCTTGGGGGAGACCGTGCCCTACGGGAGCCTCCGCCACTGGGCCCTCTACCTTGCGGCGAGCAAAAATATTAGCTCCCAGAAGAACGGGAAGCCCAATGCGGCGATCTGCTACCTGCTGGAGGTGTACGGCCTGCTGAGGAACACGCGCGTGTTCCTGCAGCACGGGATCCTGACGGCGAACCTGACCTTTTTGCATTACCGCCATACGAAGATGCGGCTCTTTGTCTGCAGCACGCGCAAGGAATGGAATTACGTCAACAGCCATTACGGGTATCCGGAGGGCTGGGTGCGGGAGCTGGGGCTTTGCCGGTTTGACCGCCTCCATGATTTCACGGTGGACGTTAGGCAGGTCCTCATCATGCCGACCTGGCGGATGTACATCCGCAACGAGATCTATGGGAAAACCAAAGAGGAGACGGAGGAAGCGTTCAAGGAGACGGATTATTTCAAGCATTGGAGCGGGCTGCTGCGGGACGAGGGGTTCCTGGCCTTGCTAAAGGAACGCGATTTGCGCGTCGTCTTCTACCCTCACAGGGAGATGCGCCGGTTCCTTTCGGCCTTTGAGATCCGAAACCCCCGGATCACGGTGGCGTCCTGGCCTGATTATGACGTGCAGGAGCTGCTCAAGGGGTCGGCCTATTTGATCACGGATTTTTCCAGCGTGGCGATGGATTTCGCCTATATGAAAAAGCCGCTGTGCTACTACCAGTTCGATACGGAGAAATTCCGCAGCAGCCACCATGAGGCGGCGGATTTTGACTTTGTCGAGGAAGGCTTTGGCCCGGTCTGCCGGACGGGGGAGGAAGTCGTCCGCGCGTTTTCCGCGGCGGCGGCGCGCGGGTTTGAGAACGAAGAGGCCTACCTAAGGCGGCATGAGGCGTATTTCGACCTGTGGGACGCGCAAAACTGCAGGCGGAATTATGAGGCGATCCGCGAGATCGGGAAGTGACGCGCGGGATGCGGCGGCGGCTCCGGGGAGGAAGTCGCCCAGGAGTTTTCCGCGGCGGGGAACGGGGGATGGTGGCATGGCGGAATTGCAGGAGCTGCAGGAGCAAATCAAGGTCAAGGTGAAAAGGTTCTCGTTGAGGCGGGGGAGGCTCCGCATCCGCTTCCTCACGCAGGGGGAGACGGTGACCGCCCTTTTCCTAAAAAAGCGCAACGCCATCGAGGAGGTGAGGCTCCCGTTTACGCTAAAGCGGGCGGGCGATGCCTATGACGCGTCCCTGGATCTGGAAGGGCGCGAATTCGAGGAGGCGTTCTGGGACGTCGTCGCGTCCGTCGAGGCGGGCGGGCGCCGCTACGACGCCGCCTTAGGAGGGGTTGGCGCGGCGCGCAAGATCAAGTTCATCCTGTTCCCGAGGTGGTACCGGAACGGCGGGGGTTTCATTGTCTACCCCTTCGTCAACGGCGCGCGCCAATTCACGATCCAGACGCGGAAATACCAGAAGGAATACGACAGCTGGCGGTTCCTTTGCAAGGAATACCTGGCGCTGCTGTGCTATTTCCTGCTGAAGCCCTATTGGGACGGGAAGCGGATCTGGCTGGTCTGCGAGAAGCTGGGGCGGATGGCGCAGGACAACGGGTTTTATTTTTTCAAATATTGCATGGAGCAGCTCCCGGAAGAGGAGAAAAAGCGGATCTTTTACTTGATTGACAAGGACGCGCCGGATTACCGCGCCGTCGCGCCCTATGAGGGGAACGTCCTCCCCTTCATGAGCTTCCGGCACATGGTGTACCTGTGCGCGGCGGAGTACTTGATTTCCAGCGACGCGATCCGGCATTTCTATGCCTGGGATTCCCCGAACAGCGTGTACAAGGTGCTCTACCAGGCGCGGAAGCACATCGTGTTCCTCCAGCACGGGGTCATGGCGTTCAAGCAATGCCACCGCATGTTCCGCAAGTCCGGCGGGAACAGGATGGCGCTTTTCATCGTCTCATCCGAATTCGAGCGAAAGATCATCCATGAGAATTTTGAGTATGACTGGGACGAGATCGCGGTCACGGGCCTCCCGCGCTGGGACGTTTTGCACGACACGTCAGACCCGGGGCGGCCGGAGATCCTGCTGATGCCGACATGGAGGGGCTGGATGGAATATGACACGGATGAGGAGTTCAGGGAAAGCGAGTATTTCAGGGTTTACGCGTCGCTTTTAAATAGCCGAAAGCTGCGGGACTTGCTGGAGGAGCGCGGGATCACGCTGAATTTCTACCTGCATCCTAAGTTCGCGGCGCATATCGGGCAGTTCCGCGCGGGATGCCCGCGGATCCGGCTCATCCCCTCTGGGGAGAGGCCGCTCAATGAGCTCTTGATGCGATGCAGCATGCTGGTGACGGATTATTCCTCCGTGGCCTGGGACGTCTACTACCAGGAAAAGCCCGTGGTTTTCTTTCCGTTCGACTTAGAGCTTTATGAGGAGATGCAGGGCAGCTATATCGACATGGAGCGGGACGCGTTCGGCGACGTCGTCCGCACGGAGGAGGAGCTGATAAGCGCCATCCAAAAATACGCCGGGAACGGCTTCCACGAGGACGCGCGGCACGCCGCGCGGCGCGATTACCTCCTGCCCTTGCGGGACGATAAGAACAGCGAGCGGATCTACCGGAAAATCTTAGAGGCGAAGCCCGGGAAGAAATTGAATTTGCGGGAGAAGCTGTTCGGCTGATTTCCGCCGCCCTCCGGGGATAAAATCGCTCTTGTTATTTAGGGGTCGGTATGATATGATATGCAATGCGTGTGCCGCGGTGCGCTAAGGCCCGCGGCGGGTAAAGCGGGGGCATGAAAGATGCAGTTCAATTCCTATATTTTCATATTGTTGTTCCTGCCTGTTTTCGTGATCGGGTATTTCCTGTGCAGCCGGATCCGCGGCTCGCTTGGCCGGATGTTCCTGATTGCCGCGAGCGCCCTGTTTTACGTGGCGGGGGACGGCGGGGGGAAGGCGGCCCTAGTCCTGGCGGCCAGCCTGGTCTTCAATTACGCCGTTTCCCACGCGCTGCCGGAGGGCAGGCCGCGCAGGAAGCTGGCTTTGGCGGTGGCCGTGGCGGGGAACGTAGGGATTTTGCTGTATTTCAAGTATTTCAGCTTCCTGCTGCAGAACGTCAACTTGATTTTGAAGACGAATTTCGCGGATCGGGAGATCCTGCTGCCGCTGGGTATCAGCTTTTTCACCTTCCAGCAGATCGCGTACGCGGCCAATGTGTACAAGGGGACGGTGGCGCGTACGGGCGTCATGGATTATTTGGCTTACGTCCTGTATTTCCCCAAGCTCCTGATGGGGCCTTTGGCGGAGCCCGCGGACTTCTTAGCACAGCTAAAAGACCCCGCGAACGGGAGGGTGAATTGGGACAACCTTGTCTGCGGCATCAAGGTGTTCAGCTTCGGCCTATTCAAGAAAGTGATTATCGCGGACACGTTCGCGAAGGCCGTGACATGGGGATACGGCAATATCGGGAAGGCCACGTCGATGGACTGGTTCCTGGTGATGCTGTTCTACACGTTCCAGATTTATTTTGACTTCAGCGGTTACACGGACATGGCAACTGGGATTTCCCAGATGGTCAATATCACCTTGCCAATCAATTTCGATTCCCCTTACAAGGCGCTGTCCATCCGCGATTTCTGGAAGCGGTGGCATATCTCCCTGACGGGGTTTTTCACGAAATATGTCTATATCCCGCTGGGCGGGAGCAGGAAGGGGACGCTCCGGACGTACGCCAACGTCATGATC
This sequence comes from uncultured Eubacterium sp., assembly GCA_964580595.1. Lineage (GTDB taxonomy): Bacteria > Bacillota > Clostridia > Lachnospirales > Lachnospiraceae > Petralouisia. The sequence continues at coordinate 3,345 of CAZOLD010000037.1, read as the reverse complement.
GTGTTCTTGGTCAGCGGGCTTTGGCACGGGGCGAATTACACGTTCCTGCTATGGGGGCTTTTGCACGGTCTGCTCAGCGTTACCGACCGGATTTTTGAGAAGGCGCAGTCAAGGCTCATGGAAGCGGTAAGGTGGGGGGGCACGTTTTTTTCGGTCAACCTGCTGTGGTTGCTGTTCCGCAGCGACTCGATCACGCAATGGGCGGGCATCCTGCGCGAGATGTTCCGGTTCAAGGACATGTCCGTCAGCGGCGGGCTGCTCTCGTCTTTCGAGCTGCCGGAGCTCTCGTTCATTTTCGACGCGCTGCACCTGCAGGTGCTCCATTCGGGCGTGACCGGGTTCTCGATGCTGCTTTTTATCCTGGGGGCATATTTCCTCTGCCTGGTGCCGGGGAACAATTATAGGAACCGGTCCCGGAACGGGATCCTCCTCATGCTTGCCGCGGCGGTCGCGTTCACATGGGCTTTCCTGGGACTTGGCGCGGAGTCCACGTTCGTGTATTTTGATTTCTGAGATTTGGGAGGAAGAGATGGGCGCGAAGAAGCTGATTGCCGCGTACTTGGCGGCGGTTTTGGCCATCTTAGGGATAGTCGGGGGCTTTGTGGCGAAGGTTGACCCGTTCTTCCATTACCATAAGCCGCGTACCGACACCTATTTTTACGTCCTGGACAACGAGAGGAGCCAGAACGACGGCATCCTCAAGCATTTTGATTATGACGCGGTGGTCACCGGGACGTCCATGACGGAGAATTTCAAGAAGACGGACGTGGACGAGGTGTTCGGCGTCAATTGCGTCAAGACGCCGTCCTCTGGCGCGACGTTTAAGGAAATCAATGACAACCTCAAGGTCGCGCTGCGCTCCCAGCCCAAGCTCAAGACCGTGATACGGGGGCTGGATATCAGCAAGCTCATCGAGCCATATGACAATATGAGGACGGACTTGGGCACGTACCCGACTTATTTATATGACGAGAACCCGTTTAACGACGTGGAATATTTGTTCAACCGCGACGTCGTGTTCAAGCGGGTGTATCCGATGCTGCGCGAGAATGACGAGAAAGGGTTTGAGCCTGGGATCACGTCGTTTGATGCGTATGAGAATTGGATGGCGCAGTATCAGTTTGGCGTGAATTCCGTATGCCCGGACGGGGTGACGTTCCAAGGGAAGGGAGAGCCGTCCCGGCTTACGGAGGAGGAGAGGGAGATGGTCACGCGGAATATCCGGGAAAACGTGACTTCCCTGGCGGAGGCGCATCCGGATGTCACCTTCTATTATTTCTTCACGCCCTACAGTGCCATGTACTGGAAGCAAGAGGTGGAAAGCGGGGAGATATATAAGGTCGTGGAGGCTGAGCGCGTCGCGGCGGAGGAGATATTAAAGCGCGGGAACATCCGCCTGTATTCGTTCAGCCGCTTTACGGAAATCACTACGGATTTAAACCAGTATAAGGATCCCGCCCACTACGGGGAATGGGTCAACAGCCTGATGTTGCGGTGGATGAAGGCGGGGAAGGGCCTGCTCACGCGGGAGAATTATGAGGATGCCTTGTCCGGGGAGCTGGACTTTTACTTGGATTACGATTACGGGCAGCTGGCGGGGCAGGAGGATTATGAGAGCGATTATTACGCGGCGGCCCTCCTGGAGGAGGAGATGACGGGAACGGAGCCACTGGAGCTTTCCGAGGAACTGTTAAGGGACGGGGAGCTGATTCACGCGAAAATCGCGCGGGACCGTCACGACGGCATGACGGGGATCGAGTGCCGCGGCCGGCTGGACAGGAACCCCAAAAGCAAGAAGCCCATCGAGGAATTCCTCATTGACAAGGGATATGTGGGCGAGAGGATCGAGATAGGGGATATCGGGAAATACCATTATCTGGTTTTTTACGGGAAGAAGGAGAAGGGGCAGGGGCAGCCCGTCGTGTGCTTTTATGACGGGGACGGCAAGCCGGCCTTGGCATGGAAGGCAAGCCACGAGGACCTGGACACGGAGTGGCACCAATATGTGATCGATATCTCGCAGCTGGGCGGCAAGGCTTCCATTATCTTCCAGGGAGGCGCCGCGGACCGCTCCGGGAGCAAAGACTACTTATGTCTTCGCGGGGATCAAGCTGTTTTAGGGGGATGGCAGGAAATCCTAACCAGGGGCGGCGGCATGGGAGCCGGATTAGCCGCAAGCCGTAAAGGAGGTTGCGATATGGCTTCTTACGAAGGGGAAGGGAATATTCCGGAGAAACGGCAACGTGCGCTGAGGTACGTGCTCACGTTCCTCTTGCTTGCGTTATTATGCGGGTTGTTCCCGTACACACACGATGATTGGGCTTGGGGAAGCAGCTATGGGATTGAGCGGTTGAACCGATGGTTTGAGAATTATAATGGCCGTTACCTGGGGAATTTGATCGTCCTTGCCTTGACGCGTTCCAATTTGCTTAAAGCGGTCGTGATGGCTCTTTGCCTTACGGGGATTGCTATTTGCGCGGAATGCATGTTCAAGCGAAAATGGGCGTATTATGTGTCGCTTGTCCTGCTGGCGCTGTTGCCGAAAATGATTTTCCGCCAGGCCGTCGTCTGGACGGCTGGATTTTCCAATTATGGGACGTCTTTGTTTTTGGTGTTGATTTACGTTACTTACGTTTATCCGATGTTGCATTCCGGACGGGATGGCATGGGCCGCAGGTTCCGCCCCTGGCATGCCGTGCCAATGTTCCTCTTGGGGGCGGCGAGCGCGCTGATTGTGGAGCATCTTACGATTTATAGCTTGGTTCTGGCTGCCGGCGTGCTGGCATATGCTGGCATCGCGCACCGAAGGGTGTATGCTCCGCATGCCGCGTATTTTTTGGGCAGCGTTTGCGGGGCGGCTTATATGTTTTCCAACGGCGCTTATCATGTGATAGCGTCAGGCCAGGACATTTACCGCCAGGTGGGCGGGGGCGGAATGGTTTTCCGCGCGGCGGAAAATTATGTCAACGTCATCGTGAAGTACCTCTGCTTGGACAATGTCTGGGTGAACTTGCTGATCCTGGCCGCGTGCGCTTTGCTCTACCGGCAGGCGGCGGCAAGTCTATCGGGGAAAGGCCTGCGTATTGTGGCTAAAATCAGCCTGTCCGTGATGCTTTTTTATAACACCTGGGCGGCGTTCTCCTCTTTCGGGGTCGCGCTCGAACAGAAGGCGAAGCTCCTGCTGTATTGCGAGGCCATTTTGGCAACGCTTTATATGCTGGCCTTGATCTGCTTTACGATGATCGTCGCTGCCCGGTACCGCAGATTTTGGGAAGTGGCATTTTGGGAGCTGTCCATTTTGTGCATCGCGGCGCCCTTGTTATTTGTCACGCCGATTTCAGAAAG
>CAZOLD010000036.1:9470-11324 GCA_964580595.1 uncultured Eubacterium sp. | reverse complement strand
GGTAGAGGGATTTCACGTCCTCGTCCATCAGCGACTTTTCCCCAAGCGTGATGTCAGCCATGACCCCCGCGTCGCGCCGGGACATGCAGGCGGCCAGGGACGCCGACAACCTCTTCTTTATGCCGGATAGAAACGCCGCGTAGCGGTCCGTTTCCCCGGAAAGCAACTTTTCCCCGTCTGAGAACAGGCGGAACTCAATTTCTTTGCTCTGGTAATATTCTCTCTCGTTGAAATTCCCTTCATTGCGGGAAACTTGAAATGGCTCGTACGTTCCATGGGCTTCCAGGAGATTTCCCGGAAAGAAGCCCGCGCCGGAACCGTAGACTAGAACCCTCTCGCAGGGGTAGGCCGTGCCGCCCGTGAAGACACGGACGTCCGTTAGAGTGTAGATGATATTCTTTTCTTTTTCCTGTACCTGGCTAACCTTCCCCCGAAGGGTGATTTGGCTGCCCTCTTCCAATGCCGCGCTAAGGCTGTCCCTCGCCTCCCGCGCCGCCCCTATGTGCGCGGCACCCGCGCCAAAGAGCAGGACGCATGGGATGAGGCGCAGCAGCGCCATCCGCAAGGGCCCCTCCCGGTAATGCCTTAGGACGGCGGCCCCGACCATCAGGCACAAGGCCGCCATCCCGGCCGCCGCCGGCCACCCGGCGGGGCCTCCGTAGAGGATTCCCAGCAGGAAGGACAGCGCCAGGCAGCAGGCTGTCCTATTTGCCACCCGATCCTCCTTTCCCTTCATCCATGTAATCCAAATTCCGCTCATACAGGGCGGACAGGTCGAACTTATCCCGGTAGACCCGGTTGCTGTCCCCGTTCACCAGGATCTGGACCTTATTCACGTTCGGTAGCTCCGCTAAGGAATTGACGATGGAATAAATGACGACCGGCTCGGAGATCTCGTAATCCTGGTTCAAGAACCCCTCGTCCAGGTTCACGTACCCTACGCCGTCCAGCACCGAGACGCTGACCAATTGCGTGCCGGACGGGATCGCGGAACGCGCGCCTTTCGTGCGCGGCCCCTTTAAGAGCTGCTCCATCACCAGCTTTTCCGTGGAGATATTCCCGCTGTAATGGACGTCCCGCACTTCCTGCACCAGCCCCGTCCCTTTCTTGTTGGAAAAATAAAGCGTGACGCTCATGTCCTGGATCGCGTTGATCTGCTCGCCCGGGTTCTCCACGAAGCTCTCCGCCGTCATGATGCCCACCGGCTTCCCGCCCGTGTCCGTTAAGGGCGTGTCCCCGACGTAGAAAGAAATGCCGTCCACGCCGTCCACCTGGATCAGCGTCTTCACGACCGCGGCTCGGCATAAGATCTCCGCCACGTTGTCCAACTTCGCGTAATCGCTGTTAAAATGCAGGTAAAGCTGGGAATTGTCCAGGTACCAGCGTTCCACCTTGATGCTCTCCGGAATGCCCACCAGCCCGGGACCCCCCGTCTCCCGGAACAGCTCGTACAGAAATTCCTCTATCATCCAATCGCTGTTCACGGCCTGCGGCTCATACGCGACCGCCACGGTCTTCGTCATGTCCTGGTTCAAGTAATAAATATAATACTCGGACTGCTCCTCTTCCGTCTCCCCGCAGCCTCCAAGCGCCAGCGCAAGGAAAGCCGTGAGCAGAAGAAAGAGGCGCCGCGCCATCCCTTGTCTCATTCCATCCTCCCGCCGTACGCCCGCGCCATGCACCCGCTCCCATTTGCCCAGCCTCGATGCCTTGCCACGCAACCACTCCCATTTGCCCGGCCTCGATGCCACGCCACGCACCCGCTCCCATTCGCCCGGCCTCGATGCCTTGCCACGCAACCGCTCCCGTTCGCCCGGCCTCGATGCCACGCCGCGCGCCCGCTTCCGTTCGCCT
>CAZOLD010000036.1:6482-9370 GCA_964580595.1 uncultured Eubacterium sp. | reverse complement strand
CCGCTCCCGTTCGCCCGGCCTCGATGCCACGCCGCGCGCCCGCTTCCGTTCGCCTGGCCCGGCGCCTTGCCATGCGCCGGCTCCCATCTATTGCACGATGTAGGTCAGGGGGATGCGGACCGTGAAGGTCGTCCCCTCCCCTTCCTGGCTGTGCGCCTTGATGGCGCCCCTGTGCATGAGCACCGCGTTCCGCGTGATGGCAAGCCCGAGCCCCGTTCCCTTGATCTCTCTAGAATGCGATTTGTCCACGCGGAAAAACCTCTCGTAAATATGCTCTAAGTCCTCTTCCGGTATGCCGATCCCGGAATCCTCCACGCGCACGAAAAAGTACTTGTGGTCCGCGTTCAGGGAAACGTGCACCCAGCCGCCCGGCTTGTTGTATTTGATGGCATTCTCCACCAGGTTGCTAAACGCGAGCGAAAGCTTCACCTCGTCGACTTCCGCCGTGACCGGGCGGAAGCTCTCTAAGACCAGCTCCACGTTCTGCTTCTCCGCGATTGGCCGCAGGCGCTTCAGGATCATTTCCAAAAGCTCGTTGATGTTCACGGCGGAGATATTCAAATCGCCGGCCGACTTGTCCATCTTCACCAGGGAAAGCAAATCGTCGATAATCTTGTTCTCCCGTTCAATCTCTTCCGTGATGTCCCCCATGAAATCCTTATAAAGCTCGACCGGGACATCCTCCTGCGCCAACAGGGAATCCGCCAGCACCTTCATGGAGGCCAGCGGCGTCTTGAGCTCATGGGAGACGTTCGCCACGAATTCCTGTCTAGACTTGCCAATCGTGCGCATCCTGCGCAGCATCTCGTTAAAAGCCTCGGACATCGCCTCCGTCTCCTGGTAATCCGAGACCATCAGCTCCAGCTCCGAGCCTTCCCCTTCCTGCTCCTGTATCCGGGATATGGATTTCGTGAGCTTGCTCAAGGGATACACAAGGAGCCTCGCCAGGACGATGGCCGCCGCCACGACCAATATGGCGCACACGATCTCGATGGCCAGCATCCGTTTTTTCAGGTAATCGTAATCCGCCACGATGCCGTCCGTCGAGACGCTGACCAAAAGGACGCCTAAGATCCCCTGATCCTGCCCCTTCACCGGAACGGAAAGCTCGATATAGCGGTTCTCAGGGTCGTACTTGGAGATCTCCTCCCCCCGGAAGCTCTTGACGACCTCCTCTGAGATAATCGTCTTGCCGGCGTCCAGGCCGTAAGTGTCCTTCACGATCTGGAACCCGTTGTTAATCAGCATGATCCTGCCGTCATAGAGGTTAGAGAGCAAATCCATCTGCGCGTTGATGACGTCGTTCGAGACGTCGTCCAGATACCCGTAGGATATGACCTGGCTGCCAAGGATCTTGGCCTGGCTTAAGATGTCGATGCTCCGGTTGGAAACCGCCTTTTCCTCATAGCTCGAAAGAATCCAGGCATGGATCGCCATGGTGGGGAGAATCCCGATCAGCACGAACAGCAGCACCAGCCGGAAGCGGAGGCTATGCAAAAATTTCGGTTTTTTCATCTCTGTGCCTATCCTTGGTAATAATAGCCGACGCCCCATTTGGTCCGCACGTACCTAGGCTCGCTCGGGCTGCTCTCGATCTTCTCCCTCAAGCGCCTCACATGCACGTCCACCGTGCGCACGTCGCCCGGGTACTCGTACCCCCAAACCAGGTTTAAGAGGTTCTCCCTGCTGTAAACTTTATTCTTATTGACGACCAGAAGCTCCAGCAAGTCAAACTCCTTGGCCGTCACGTTGATCTCCTTGCCCAGCACGTAGAGGCGGCGCCCCTCCCGATCCAGGCGCAAATCCCCGTCCTCCACGATCTTCGGCGGCTCGTCCGGCGCCTGCTTAGGCGACGTGCGCCGCATGATCGCCTTGATGCGCGCCTTGACCTCCAGGATGTTGAACGGCTTCGTGATATAATCGTCCGCGCCGTACTCCAGGCCCAGGATCTTGTCCATGTCCTCCCCCTTCGCGGTGAGCATGACGATGGGCGTCGAGGAAAAATCCCGGATCTGCTGGCATACCTCAAACCCGTCCAGCTTCGGGAGCATGACGTCTAGCAAAATCAAGTCGTATTCCCGATCCTGCGCTAAGCGGAGCGCCTCCTCGCCGTCATACGCGCAGTCCACGTCCATTCCGTCCTGCTCCAGGCTGAACCGGATGCCCTTCACAATTGATTTCTCATCGTCAACCACAAGAATCCTCTTCGCCATTTCGCCACCTCTATCGCGACAGCCCGGCGCACGGGACGGCCAGGGCCTCATGCCGCCCCGGTTCCCGCGCGCCGATCCCGTCTCCCCGGAGGAGGGCACATCCCTTACTCCACTTTGACGCTGTCCTTAATCTTGGAAAACACGCCTTCCTTAATGCCCTCCACTTTCATCAAATCCTCAATCTGCGCGAAGCGGCCGTTTTCCTCGCGCCAGGCAAGGATGCTGCCCGCCTTGGCCTCCCCGATGCCGGGAAGCTGCTGCAGCTCCTCCGCCGTCGCGGTATTCAGGTTGACCTTGCCGTCGTCCGGCGCCTCCGCGCCGGATCCGTCCTGGCCGGCCGTCCCCATATCCTGCGCTTCCTGGCCGGCCGCGGCCACGCCCTGCGCTTCCTGCCGCCTCTTCTGCCGCGCCTCGCGCTTGCTCATGATATAGACCATCTGCCCGTCGCTTAACGGCTCGGCCTGGTTTAGCTCTTCCACCGCCGCCGATTCCGTGACGCCTCCGGCCAGATCGACCGCCTGGAACACGCGGCTGCCCTGGCTTAGCTCGTAAACGCCCGGCTTCCTCACCTCGCCGCACACCTGCACGTAAATCGTGCCCTGCGCGCTCGCGCCGCCGGCATCCGTCCCCGCGCCGCCCGCGCCTGCTGATTCCGTGACACCCGCCGCGTCTGTG
>CAZOLD010000036.1:0-6382 GCA_964580595.1 uncultured Eubacterium sp. | reverse complement strand
GCCTGCCGCGTCTGTGGCGCCCGATTCCATGACGCCTTCCGTTCCCGCGCCGGAGAGCAGGATTCCCTCCTCCTTGCTCCCCGCGCATCCCGCCAAGGCTCCCAGCCCCAAGGCCAATCCCATGGCCGCCGCGCAAAAATTCTTTCTCTTCATGCTTTTCCCACCTTCCGAATCAAAAACCAAATGAGAAAAGCCTATTCACGAATCCCCTTTATTTTATCGGAATTTTTCGTTGCTTTCAAGTACTTTTTCCAGCTTCGCCGCCATTTCGTCCACATGCTCCTTCCCGATGACGAGAGGCGGGATGAACCGCAAGACATTGCTCCCCGCCGTGATGAGCAGCAGCCCTTCTTTTAACGCCGCCGCGCTCACCTCCCCGGCCGGGACGGACAGCTCCAGCCCCCGGAGCAGCCCCATGCCGCGCTCTTCCTTCACGCACGCGTGCCTCTCCAGGAACTTCAAGAGGACCTCTTCCAGGTAGGCGGAAACTTCCCGCACGTGCCCGGTCAGCCCCGTCTCCTCATAAATCTCTAGCACCTTGCATACCGCGGCTCCCGCGAGCGGGTTCCCGCCGTACGTCGTGCCATGGTCCCCCGGCTTCAGGGAATGCCCCGCCACCTTTTCCGTCGTGAGGAAGGCGCCGACCGGCAAGCCGCCGCCTAAGGCTTTCCCGCAAGCTAAGATATCCGGCCTCACGCCGTAGCTTTGGCAGGCGAACATCGTTCCCGTCCGCCCCATCCCGCATTGGATCTCATCTAAGATCAGCAGGATGTCTTTCTCCTCGCAAAGTTCCTTGATCCCCTTTAGGAATTCCTCGGACGCGGGGTAAACGCCGCCCTCCCCCTGGACCGTCTCTAGGATGATTGCGCAGGTCTTATCCGTCACCTGGGAGCGGACGCTGCCCAAATCATTATATTTCGCGAAGCGCACGATGCCCGGGAGCGGCTCGAACGGCTCGCGGTAATGCGCGTTCCCGGTAACCGCGAGCGCCCCTAGGGTACGCCCATGGAAGGACCTCTCCATGGCGATGATTTCATGGTCCGTCCTCCCGTCCTTCTCGTAAGCGTATTTCTTGGCGGCCTTTATCGCGCCCTCGACGGCCTCCGTGCCGCTGTTCGTGAAAAACGCCCGGTCCATGCCGGAAACGGCGCAAAGCTTCTTCGCCGCCTCGGTGATCGGGGGGTTATAAAACAGGTTCGACGTGTGGATCAGCTTCCCTAATTGCGCCGCGACCGCCTCCTCGTATTCCCGGTTCCCGTACCCCAGCGCGCAGACCCCGATCCCCGCCGCAAAATCCAGGTATTTATTCCCCTCCGTGTCATAGAGGTACACGCCCTCCCCCCGCTCTAAGACGATGGGGGAGCGGTTATAGACATGCAGCGTATGCCTCTCCGACTCCTCGATCCACTCTTGTGCGTCCATGGCATTTCTCTCCCTTCCACGCGCCCTACGCGCCTTCCTTGTAGAATTTCTCCTCGCTGTCCCCTAAAATCGCCGTCCCGATCCCCTTGTTCGTGAAAATCTCCAAAAGCAGGCAATGGGAAATCCTGCCGTCTAAGATATGCACCCTAGAAACGCCGTTCTCAATGGCATCGATGCAATTATTGAGCTTCGGCAGCATGCCCCCGCCGATGTTCCCGCCGCGCAAAAGCTCCCGCGCTTCCGAAATGGAAAGCTCGGAAATCAGCGTGGATCGGTCGCCCGGATCCCTGTACACGCCCTCGATGTCCGTGAGGAACGCCAGCTTCTCCGCCTTGACCGCCCTCGCGATCGCGCACGCCGCATCGTCCGCGTTGATGTTGTAGGTCATGAACGAGCTGTCTAAGCCGACGGGGCACACGATCGGCAGGAAATCCTTTTCCAGGAGGTCAAAGAGCACTTTCGGGTCGACCTGCGTGATTTCCCCGACAAAACCGATATCCTGCCCGTCCGGGCATTTCTTCTCCACCTTGAGCAAGCCGCCGTCCTTCCCGCTGATCCCGATCGCCCTTACGCCAAGCTCCTCCACCATCTGCACCAGGGACTTGTTCACTTTCCCAAGGACCATCTCCGCGATCTCCATGGTCGCCTCGTCCGTCCTGCGAAGGCCGCTCACGAATTCCGTCTCGATCCCCGCCTTGTCCAGCCAGCGGCTGATTTCCTTCCCGCCGCCGTGGACGATGATGGGCTTGAACCCAACCAGCTTTAGGAGCGTCACGTCCTGGATGACGCTTTTCTTTAACTCCTCGTCCACCATCGCGCTCCCGCCGTATTTCACGACGATAATCTTGCGGTTAAACCGCTGGATGTATGGCAGCGCCTCGACCAATACCGCCGCCTTCTGCATGACTTCCTGCATATGCTTGTCTTCCATGTCCTCTTCCTTCCCAGTCCTCTTCCTTCCTGGTTTCATCCCGCGCCGCCCGCCCGCGCGTTCTTTCCCCGGCGCCCATGCCGCCCGCGCGGGGCCGCTACCGCCCCTACGAGCGGTAATCCGCGTTTATCCTCACGTAATCATAGGTCAAGTCGCAGCCGAAAGCCTCCGCCTCCTCCTCGCCCATCCCCATGTCCGCGATAATCGTCACATCATCCTCGGATAAGATCCGCTTCGCTTCCTCCTCGTCAAAATCATCCGCCATCCCGCCGGAGCAGAAGCGGATCATCCCCGCGTTGCTTTGCGCGAATAACCTCACCTTATCCGGGTCGAACGGCGCGCCGGAATACCCGAGGGCGCACAGGAATCTGCCGAAATTGGCGTCATGCCCGAAGATCGCCGCCTTGCTCAGCGAAGAGCCCACGACGGAGCGGGCCAGCTTCCGCGCGTTTTCCTTAGTATCCGCGTGGATGACGCGCACCTCGAAGAGCGCGGTCGCGCCCTCCCCGTCCCCCGCTATCATCCTGGCCAGCCTCGTGTTGACGGCATTCAGCGCGTTCACGAATTTCCGGTACCCGTCGTCCTTCCCCGTGATTTCCCGGTTGCCGGCCAGGCCGTTCGCCAGCAGCAGGACGGTATCGTTCGTGGAGGTGTCTCCGTCCACCGTTATCATGTTGTATGTGTCTATGACGTCGCTGCTCAAAGCCTCCTGCAGCAATTCCTTGGAGATGGAAAGGTCCGTCGTCACGAAAGAAAGCATGGTGCACATATCCGGGTGAATCATGCCGGAGCCCTTGCACATGCCGCCCACCGTCACGGTTTTCCCCTCCAGCTCAAAGGAAACCGCCGCTTCCTTGGGCTTCGTGTCCGTCGTCATGATGGCGCGGGCCGCCGCGTTGCCATGTTCTAAGCTGGCGCCTAACGCCCCCGACATCCTTCCCACGCCGGCCACGAGCTTGTCAATCGGGAGCTGCGCCCCAATCACCCCGGTGGAGGCCACCAGGACCTGCTCCGGAGGTATGCCTAACGCCCTTCCGGCCGCCTCCGCCGTCCGCCTGCAGCACTCCATCCCCTCTGTGCCGGTGCAGGCGTTCGCGATCCCCGCGTTCACGACGATGGCGCGCGCGGACGGCTCCTCCCGCACTATCCTCTGATCCCATATCACGGGCGCGGCCTTGACGACATTGGAAGTGAACGTGCCCGCTAAGGCGGCGGGCGTCTCGCTGACAATCATCGCCATGTCCGCCCTCCCCTGGTATTTAATCCCCGCCTCCGTCGCCGCCGCGCGAAATCCCTTCGCGGCAGTGACGCCTCCATTTTCCAGTTCCATACCCGTCCTCCTTTTTCCGCGCATCCCCGCGGTACCTCTCGCGCCTCTCGTGCGGCGGCCTTCCTCTTACTGGAAGGTCGTGATGTTCTCGTCATTCAGCACGAAGTCATAATAATTCAGGTCGTCCCGGAAGGTCCACCCGACGCTCTTCCAAAACGCGTTCCCGACTTCGTTTTTCTTGAACGCGATGAGGCAAACCTTATTAATCTTCTCCTCCTGCAAGGCTTTCATGGCGGCCACCGCCATCGCCTTCCCGATGCCGCGCTTCCTGCAATCCTCTCGCACGCAGACATGGTAAAAGCACCCGCGCCTCCCGTCGTGCCCGCACAGGATCGAACCGATGATTTCCCCCTCCCGCTCCGCCACGATGCTCGTGGAGGGGTTGCGGCGCACGAAGCGCGCCACGCCCTCCTTAGAATCATCCATGCTCCGTATCCCAAATCCCTGTATCGTCTTCCACAGCGCGTACACGCCCGGATAATCCTCTTCCGTCATCGGACGGATCGTTACCTCATCCATGTCCATATCTTGCATCCTTCGCCGGAAATGATGTTTTCTGATGGCGCCAGGTCCACGATGCCCCCTACGGGAACATCGGGACAAGCCGCAGCCCTTCCTGCTCCGGCAGGCCGAACAGCAAATTCATGTTCTGGACCGCCTGCCCCGCCGCCCCTTTCACCAGGTTGTCTAACGCGCCCATCATGACGACCCTGCCCGTCCGGTGGTCGATCTTAAACCCGATGTCCACGAAATTGCTTCCTTCCACCCACTTCGTCTCGGGGCACGCCCCCTCCCCCAGCACGCGGATGAAGTATTCCTTCCCATAATGCTTCTCGTACGCGGCCAAGATCCGGCTTTCATCCGGATAGGAAGAAACGCCGCCCGGCCCCTCTATTTTCCGCAGCGACGCGTACGCCGTCACGAGGATTCCCCTGTTCATCGGCGCTAAGTGCGGCGTGAAGGTGACGGATAATTCCCGCCCCGCCGCGATTCCCAGCTGCTCCTCAATCTCCGGCGTATGGCGGTGCGTGGTTACCCCGTAAGCCTTCATGTTCTCGTTGACCTCGCAATACAGGCTGCCCAGCTTTTCCCCGCGCCCCGCCCCGGAAGTCCCTGACTTCGCGTCAATGATCAAGGTATTCCCATCTATGAGCCCCTCCCTTATCAGCGGATATGCCGTAAGGATGGAGCACGTCGAGTAGCATCCTGGGTTCGCGACAAGCCGCGCCCCTTTTATTTTCCCGCGGTTCAGCTCGCACAGCCCGTACACGGCCTCGTCGATGAATTGCGGGCCCTTATGCTTGATCCCGTACCATTTCTCATAGACGCCGACGTCTTTGATCCGGAAATCGGCGCTTAGGTCTATGACCTTGGCATGCCGCAAAACCTCTTCCGTCAGGGCTCCCGTCAGGAACCCCTGCGGCGTCGCCGTGAAAATGACGTCCGCCCGGCGCGAGAGCTCCCCTAAGCTCTCGTCTAAGCAGCGGTCCTCCACCAGCCGCGCCATATTCCCGTAAGCCTTCGCGTATTCCTCCCCCGCGTGGCTCCTAGAGCCGTACCATATGACCTCCGCCTCCGGGTGCTGCAGCAAGAGCCTTGCCAGCTCCGCCCCGGCATAGCCGGTCGACCCGATAATCCCCGCCTTTATCATGCCATCCCTTCCTTCCCGCGAAAAGGCGCGCCCTCTCCGCCGTTCCCGCCCTGCTCCCCGCCGCGGCGGCGAGATGCCGCACCGCCGCCCTTTTGGCAGGACATCCCGCACAATTTTACACCAATCCGGTTTTCTATGCAAGGTGGGATTCACGCATTATCTTTTTCCCGCGCCCTTGCCTTTTTTCCCCTGTTATTGTAAGATTACAGGGAAACTACCGTTAGGAGGGAATGTGAATGAAGGAAAAAGTAATTTTAGCCTACTCCGGAGGGCTGGACACGACGGCCATCATCCCCTGGCTCAAGGAGAATTTTGACTACGAAGTCATTTGCTGCTGCATTGACTGCGGGCAGGGGGAGGAGCTGGACGGCCTAGAGGAGCGGGCGACCTTATCCGGCGCGTCGAAGCTCTACATCGAGGACATCACGGATGAATTCGCGGAGGAATACATCATCCCTTGCGTGCAGGCCGGGGCTGTCTATGAGAACAAGTACCTGCTAGGCACCTCCATGGCGCGCCCGGGGATCGCGAAGCGCTTGGTGGAGATCGCGCGGAAAGAGGGCGCGGCGGCCATTTGCCATGGCGCGACCGGGAAGGGGAACGACCAGATCCGCTTTGAGCTGACGATCAAGGCGCTCGCCCCGGACATCAAGATCATAGCCGCGTGGAGGAGCGACAAGTGGAACATGCAATCGCGCGAGGACGAGATCGCGTATTGCAAGGCGCATGGCATCGACCTCCCCTTCTCCGCGGACAGCAGCTACAGCCGCGACCGCAACCTCTGGCACATCAGCCACGAGGGGCTGGAGCTGGAGGATCCGGCGTGCGGCCCGAATTATGACCATCTCCTGGTGCTGGGCGTGACCCCGCAAAAGGCCCCGGACGAGAGCGAGGACGTGACCCTGACGTTTGAGGCCGGCGTCCCGAAGTCCATCAACGGCAAGGAGATGAAGGTGGCGGATATCATCCGCGAGCTGAACCGCTTAGGCGGGAAGCACGGCGTCGGGATCGTGGATATCGTGGAGAACCGCGTGGTCGGCATGAAATC
>CAZOLD010000035.1:9469-11362 GCA_964580595.1 uncultured Eubacterium sp. | reverse complement strand
TCAGCTTCGCCATTCCTCTTTACCTCCATTTTCTTTCTTCCTAAATCCCCCATGCCGGGACGCCGCCATGGGTAAATGCCCACGGATTGCTCCGCTGCCGCGGAGCTCCCGCAATCCCGACATGGCCATGCTTCCTAATTATTCCGCCGGCGCCTCTTCCGCTGCCGGGGCTTCGCCCGCCGCTGCCTCTTCCGTAGCCGGGGCTTCTTCCGCGGTCGCCTCTTCCGCTGCCGGAGCCGCTTCCACGGCGGCGTCCGCCGCTCCGCCCTTCTCCGCAATCTGGCTCAAGACGCGCGCCAGGTTCGTAATCGGCGACTGGATGCTCCCCAGGAACTTGGAGAGCAACTCATCCCTGGACGGAACTTTCGCGATCTCCTTAATCCCGTCCGCATCGTAAAACGTCCCTTCCACGATGCCGGCCTTCAATTCCAGCGCGGTCGCCTCTTTCGCGAAATTCGCTAAGATCCTCGCCGGCGCGGTCGCGTCGTCCTTAGAAACCGCAATCGCGTTCGGCCCTTCCAGCAAATCGGACAGGCTCTCGCAAGGCGTTCCCTGGAACGCGAAGTTCATCAGCGTATTCTTATAAACCTTGTATACAATGCCGGCCTCGCGCATCTGCTTCCTCAAGCGCGTGTCCTCATCCACATTCAATCCACGGTAATCCACCAGCACCACGGACTGCGCGTCCTTGATCTGCTCCGCGATCTCCTGCACGATTGGCTGCTTCAACTCTACTTTTGCCACGAATCACACACCTCCTTCTCGTTTTATGCGTCCTCCTGCCGCAGCAGGCCCTAATCCCGCCGCGCCCTTCCCGCCCCAGAGCCGGGACTCACTGCCCAGGGGCTACTCGGCGGCCCAAGGCGGCCGGGGCGCGGGCGTCAGAAAGGCCTCCCTGCCCGAAAGACAGGGAGGCCCAAAACGCTCTCATCACCCATCCTCGGCAGGCCACGCGGTTACGCCTCTCGGCACCTGCTGTCTTCGGAAAACCATGACTACTATATCATTCTATGTTTTGGATGTCAACCACCGCGGCCCGGCATGTCGCTAAGCGGGGCAATCGCAAATGCCCATCGCCTTCCCGCGCCGTCGGGCTACCGGCGATACCCCGAGCCGCCCACGGCGGCGCCGCGCAATCGCCTACATCAGCTTGAGCACGTTGACCTTCACGCCCGGCCCCATCGTGGAGGCGAGCGTGACGCTCCGCAGGAACTGGCCTTTCACCGCGGAGGGCCTTGCCTTGATGATCGCATCCATTAAGGTCTGGAAGTTGTCCGCTAACTGTTCTTCTGTGAAAGATGCTTTTCCAATCGGCACATGGATAATGTTCGTCTTATCCAGCCTGTATTCGATCTTGCCGGCCTTGATATCATTGACCGCTTTCGTGACGTCCATGGTGACGGTGCCCGCCTTCGGGTTCGGCATGAGGCCCTTAGGCCCGAGCACGCGGCCCAGGCGCCCGACGACGCCCATCATGTCCGGCGTGGCGACGACCACGTCGAAATCCAGCCACCCATCGTTCTGGATTCTCGGGATCAGCTCGTCCCCGCCCACGAAGTCCGCTCCCGCGGCCTGCGCCTCATCCAGCTTCTCGCCCTTCGCGAATACCAGCACCCGGACGGACTTGCCCGTCCCGTGCGGCAGCACGACGGCGCCGCGGATCTGCTGCTCCGCGTGCCGGCCGTCGCAGCCCGTGCGGATATGCACCTCGATCGTCTCGTCAAACTTCGCGACCGCCATCTTCTTCACCAGGCTGATCGCCTCCGCCGGGTCATATTGCACGGTCCTGTCAACGTTCTTGGCCTGCTCTAAATACTTCTTTCCTCTCTTCATCTGATATCCTCCTAGTGGTATTATCGGGGAGAAACCCTCCCACCTCGCTAACGGCGTCCC
>CAZOLD010000035.1:0-9369 GCA_964580595.1 uncultured Eubacterium sp. | reverse complement strand
CGGCGTCCCTTATTTCTCGACTTCGACGCCCATGCTCCGCGCCGTGCCGGCAATCATGCTCATCGCCGCCTCCAGCGACCCGGCGTTCAAATCCGGCATCTTCAGCTCCGCGATCTCCTGCAACTTCGCCTTGGAAAGCGTGCCGACCTTGGTCTTGTTCGGCGTCCCCGAGCCCGACTGGATATTGCAGGCCTTCTTGATCAGGACCGCCGCGGGCGGGGTCTTCGTCACGAAGCTGAAGCTGCGGTCTGCGTAAACCGTGATCACGACCGGTATGATAAGGTCGCCCTGATCCGCCGTCCTCGCATTGAACTGCTTCGTGAACTCGACGATATTCACGCCATGCTGCCCTAAGGCTGGCCCTACCGGCGGCGCGGGCGTGGCTTTGCCGGCAGGAATCTGTAATTTGATATATCCCTCTACTTTCTTTGCCATCTTGGAAAATCCTCCTTTCCCTTGCTCTAGCCTATAACTTTATGATATCCGTGAAGCTGATCTCCACCGGCGTCTCCCGGCCAAACAAATCCACATTTATCGTGACCATCTGCTTCCCGTGGTTCAAAGACTGGACGACGCCGACCGTATCCTTCCAAACGCCGCCCGTGACGCGCACGGAATCCCCTTCTCCGAAATCCACGATCACGGAATTGCCGGCGGGCGGAGCCGCCGCGGGAGTCCCGTCAACGTTGACGCCCAAGGCCACCATCTCCGCTTCCGTAAGTGGCACGGGCTTGGACCCGGGGCCGACGAACCCCGTCACGCCCCGCGTGTTGCGCACCACGTACCAAATGTCGTCGTTCATGACCATATGGATCAAGACATAGCCCGGAAACATCTTCTTCTCCGAAACTTCCCTCTTCCCGTTCTTGATCTCCACGACATTCTGCATCGGGACCATCACTTCCAGGATCTGGTCCTCCAGGTGCCGGTTCTCGACGGTCTTCTTGATGTTTTCCTTGACCTTATTTTCATAGCCAGAATAGGTATGGACCACATACCAGCTCGCCTCTTCCATATACTGCCTCCTGTCAATCGCCGCGTCCCGCGCCGTCGCCCGGATCACGGCGGCGGAAATGGAGAATGTGCCGCCTTACAGGCCCACCAAGATATCCAATCCATACTTGAAAATCGTGTCCAGTACGGCAATGATGAACCCAAGGACGATGGAAACGAGGATGACGGCGACGGTCTGCTTGCCGATCGACTTCTTGTCCGGCCAAACAATCTTGTTGAATTCCGCCTTCATTCCATCAAACCAGCTCGCTTTGGGCTCCTTGCCCGTGTTGGTCTCTGCCATGGTCTACACCTCCCGCCCTTACTTCGTTTCCTTATGCAGCGTATGCTTCCTGCAGAACTTACAGTACTTCCTCGTCTCCATCCTGTCAGGATGGGTCTTCTTGTCCTTGGTCGTGCTGTAATTGCGCTGCTTGCATTCCGTACATGCCAGTATTATCTTCGTGCGCACAACTCCCACCTCCACTTGGCTCAATTTTAAGCATAAAAAAAAGACCTACTTCCATCGCCAATACAATATAACATAATTTATGCGGCAGCGTCAACCGTTTATTGCAAAAAAGCATTTTTCATATTATAATGTAATGATTACAGTGGATTACAGCGATGGATACCGTAAGGATTGCAACGTAATGCGTAATGGCCGCGACGGCATGGGCCAGCGGGACGGCCCGGGAAAGACCGCGCCCGAGGACGGGCGAGGAGCCGCCATGCCGCGCCGCGGCAATCATATTTTCCCGAAAGTACGGGGAGAAGCACGGAGGCTTATCATATGAGGTACAAAATACTCTTAACAGGCAGGAACGAGACAATTATCAGCGATTTTTTCGTGCAGATGGACGACAGGATCGAGTTCATGACGTCGTCCCTTCGGAGGGACGATATCCTGACCCACGTCACTTATTTTCAGCCCGACGTCCTCTGCTACTGCGCCTACAACGAGACTTGGGAGACGGCGAGCCGGATCGGCGGCATCAAGCAGCGCCTCGATGAGCAGGATGTCATCGTGGCGGTGACCGGGCCCGAGGAGGATTGCAGTGTCTTCCTCCGCGAATCCTATGATACGGCCAACCTTGTCGTCCCGAACCCTCCCCGATCCGAGGAAATTGTCAGCAGGATCATCAAATACCTGGAAGAGAACGGGATCGCGGCCAGGAAGAACATGGAGGCGGGCCTCCTAGGGGCCCTCTCCCCCAATGTCCAGGGACGCGCCCCCAAATCGCCATCGGCCAGGCCCTCCGCCGCGCCCGGCAGGCAACCCGGCGCGGGGGCGCAGGCATATGGGGCTCCCGCCGCGGGGACGCAGGGCGGCGCCGCGACGGGGCAACCGCAACCCGCCGCTTCCATGAGCGCGCAAAGAGGTGGCATACCCGGACAGCCACAGGCTACGGGGCAGCAAATGGGAAGCGCGACGGGCCAACCGCAAGCCATGAACGCGCAAAGGGGAAGCGTCCCAGTACAGCCGCAGGCCGCGGAGCAGCAGAGAGCCGCCGCGACGGGGCAGCCGCAATCCGCCGCTTCCACGAACGCGCAAAGGGGCACGGCAACCGGGCAGCCGCAATGGAACGCCCCCGGGCAGCCACAGGCCCCGGCGTCCGGAAACCCCGAACCCGCCGTGGCATCCGGCAGTGCCGCGAATGCCCCGCAGGGCAGCGCGCCCGCGGGCGATCCCAACCGCATCGACCCCACCGCGCTCCTGCGTGAGGTCAACGCTTTCCTGGACGACTCGGAGACGAAGCGGAAGCATATCCTTGTCATCGACGACAACCCCATGATGTTAAAGGTCATCCAGGAGCACTTGCACAATGAGTATGACGTCGCCACGGCAATCAGCGCACGAGTCGCGAACCGCTTCCTTTCCAGGAAGAAGACGGATTTGATCCTGCTTGACTATGAGATGCCTGACATCGACGGGCCCTCCTTCCTAGAGCAGCTCCGCAAGGATCCCGCCACGAAAGACATCCCTGTCATTTTCGTGACAGGCACGACGGAGCGGAAGAAAATCGCGCAGGCCCTCGTCATGAAGCCGCAGGGCTACCTGCTAAAGCCAATCGACCGCGACAAATTGCTCGCCACGATCAAGAAAGTGTTAGGAGGGAACGAAAATGGATAACGCCGGGATGACAATCACAGATTTTATCGACACGGATATCCTGAGCAAGATGCAGGACGCCTTTTCCGACATGACCGGCATGTCCGTGATGGTCTCGGACAATGAGGGGAATCCTCTGCTGGAAGATTTCCAGATGACGGATTTTTGCGAGATCACGAGGAGATCGCCCATGGGCTGCATACGGTGCGAGCAATGCTGCCGCATCGGGGCGGACACCACGCTCCAGGAGGGGCGCGCGGCCATCTACACCTGCCATGCCGGGCTGGTCGAGTTCGCGGCGCCCATCGCGACGCATGAGAATTATGCCGGATGGTTCATTGGCGGGCAGATTCTGACCGCGCCTTTCGATTCCCTTTTCCTCACGCAGCTGGCGCATGAGATCGGGGTGGATCCCGACGAATACATCGAGGCCGCGAAACGCCTCAAGATCATGAGCCCCGATTTTATCGAAAAGGCCGCCAGATTCCTCTACAACATATCCAACATCCTCTCGGATATTGCCTATGGGCGGTACATGGCCTATAAGGCCAACGAGGACCTCGCGCGCGCCAGCAAGATGAAGTCCGACTTCCTCGCGAACATGAGCCATGAGATACGGACGCCGATGAACGCCGTCATCGGGATGGCGGAGATGGCTTTGAGGGAAGACCTGCCCGACACGGCGCGGGAGTATGTCCAGCAAATCAAATCCTCGGGCCGGGCGCTTTTGACGATCATCAACGACATCCTGGATTTCTCCAAGATCGCGTCCGGGAAGATGGACATTTGCCCGGTGGAGTACGAGCCGCTTTCCATCGTGAACGATTCGGCGAACATCATCATGACGAGGCTGGAGGGGAAAGATGTCGAGCTGATTTTGGACATCCGCCCGGACATCCCGCAGAAGCTTCTGGGCGATAACATCCGAATCAAGCAAGTGCTGATTAACATCGCCAACAACGCGGCCAAATTCACGAACGAGGGCAAGGTCGCCATCCACCTCGACTACCAGAAGCTGCCGCACAACGAAATCAAGATGGAAGTCGCCGTGGAAGACACCGGGATCGGCATCAAGAAGCAGGACGCCTCCAAGCTGTTCCAATCCTTCCAGCAGCTAGACAGCAAGCGCAACCGCAATATCGAGGGGACCGGCCTCGGGCTCGCGATTTCCAAGCAGCTCCTCACCCTGATGGACGGGGATATCGAGGTGGACAGCGTGTACGGGAAAGGAAGCACGTTCACTTTTTCCTTCCCCCAGAAAATCATCGACGCGTCGCCCGCCGTCACCCTGGAGAACCCGGAACGGATATCCGTGACAGGCCTGATTTCCAATAAGTACGTGGTCGCGCAGCTCCGCGCGGACTGCCATGCCCTCGGCGTGGAATACAGCTACGTGACCACGGCGGAGGATTTCCTGACGTATGTCCCGCTGCATGAGGACAAGGAGCACTTCCTGTTCATCGAATACCGGCAGTTTTCCATTGAGGTGCAGACTTACGCCAAGGTCAACCCGAACGTCACCATCGTCATCGTCATCGACTATTTTGACACCTTGAAATATGACCTGCCCAACCTCGTCGTCGTCAAGAAGCCGATCTATTCCATGAACCTGGCCATGATCCTGCGGCACGAGAACGTGCAATACACATACAGCGACTCCGAGGACGTTGATTTTGATTTCGTCGCGCCGGATGCGGAAATCCTGGTCGTGGACGACAGTTCCGTGAACTTGACCGTGGTGGAAGGGCTGCTTGAGCCGATGCGCATCCAAATCGACACGGCGCTCAGCGGCAAGGAAGCGATTGACAAGATTTCCTCCCACCGCTACGACATCATTTTCATGGATCACATGATGCCGGAGCTAGACGGCATCGAGACCACGCGCATCATCCGTCGGTTCCACAAGGAATACGACGACGTGCCCATCATAGCCCTGTCCGCGAACGCGGTCAGCGGCACGAGGGAGATGTTCCTGAGCGAGGGGATGAACGATTTCGTGGCGAAGCCGATCGAGCTTCGGATGCTGATTTCCAAGATCAAGCAATGGCTGCCCATCGAGAAAATCCAGCGGATCCACAATGCCGAGGAGGCGCAGCACCTGCCCAAGGAAGGCCTGAACGTTCAAATCGGCGACCTGGACACGACCTCGGCCATCGCCATGCTGGGGTCAGTCCCGCTGTTCTGGAAAATCCTGGCGGACTACTACCGCAACATAGACAAAAAGGCGAAGCTGATCGAGGAGCTGGAGGCTTCCGGGGACTGGGCCGGGTATACCATCGAGGTCCACGCCCTGAAGAGCGCTTCCCGCCAGATTGGAGCCAACGAGCTGGCGGACATGGCCGCGGAGATGGAGAAGGCCGGGAACGCGCGCAACACCGAGCTGATCCATGAGAACACCGATGAGATGCTGGATAAATACCGCGCCTACAAACCCATCTTAGCGGCCGCCTTAAAGCAGCGGGAAGCCGAGGATAAGGAGCCCGCGGAGGAGAAGCCCGAGGTTACCCATGAGGAGCTTGCCGCCTTCTTCGCGGAAATGAAATTAGCCGACGACAACCTGGACATGGACCTGATGCAGGAGACCATTTCCCAGATGGAGCATTACCGCTATAAGGATTGGGAAAGCGAGCTTTTCGAGCGTTTGAAGAACGCGGTGGAGGACATTGACCCCGATGCCTGCGAGACGATCATCAACGATTGGGAATCGCGATACCAGCAAGCGTAGCGAAAAAAATAAACTTCATATTAATTTCTGGCGAATTCTGCCGATATAGAAGATAAGTCAGATGTAGCATACAAGGAGTAGCTACACCCCCATGCGCACAGCATGATTTCAAGGATGAAAGGAGGGGATGAGCATGCCCGCTATTGATACTGCTTATAATTATTACTTAAGCACATATGCCAATAAGCCGGCTTCCCGTTACGATTCACATAAAAAGAGTGAATTAAGAAGTATTTACAATAAGATTGTCAAGGTCAACAAGGATTCCCCCCTCTACAAGATCAAGCATTCGGGGGACGTGCAGAAGTTCGCGATTGACATCAAGGAAAGCACTCGCATCATCAAGAACGTCGTCGCTTCCCTCTCGGATGCGGAGGAAGGGATTGGCAACGCCTTCCACAAGAAGGTCGCCTACTCCTCCCAAGAGGACATCGTTTCCGCGGATTTTGTCGGGGATCACAAAGGGCAGGGCGAGATGCAGAGCTTTCTCGTAGAGGTGAAGGATCTTGCCGCGCCGCAGGTGAACATGGGCAACTTCCTGGGCAAGGATCGCTTGAGCTTGAGGCCCGGGTCATATTCTTTCGATTTGGAGAACCCGTCTTCCACGTTTGAGTTCCAGTTCAATATCAACCCGGAAGACACGAATTATTCCGTGCAGAAGAAATTGGCGAACCTGATCACGAACGCGGACATCGGGCTGCGCGCTTCTGTCGTGGAGGATACGGACGGCGCCGCGGCGCTGAAGATTGAGTCCGTCGCGACTGGGATTTCCGACGGGAGCGATTTCTTGTTCTCTATCACGCCGCAGGGCACGCGCACTTCCATGGAGGCCGTGGACGCGCTCGGGATTGACCATGTGACGCAGGAGGCTAAGAATTCCGTTTTCCTGCTGAATGGCACGGAGCATTCGTCGCACGCCAACACGTTCACGGTGGACAATGCGTTCGAGCTGACCTTGAAGGGAGTGACCGCGGAGGACAGCCCCGTCACGATTGGCTTCAAGACGAACGCGGACGCGATGGCGGAGAACATCCAGACTTTGGTGGATTCCTATAATTCCATCCTGCATACCGCCAGCCGGTACCTAGATACCCAGCGGCAGAGCGTGAAGCTGTACAAGGACATGAGCAGCACGGCTTTCGCGTACCAGGACAGCCTGGAGCGCATGGGCCTCATGGTGGGCGAGAACGGCGAGATCTCCATCGACAAGGCATTGCTGATGGACGCGGTCGCGGAGGGCAACTCCGAGGAGCACCTTTCCGTGCTGAATGATTTCAAGAACCTCCTGAACATCAAGGCGAACAACGCTTCGCTTGACCCGATGAAGTATGTCGATAAGGTTATCGTGACTTATAAGAACCCAGGCAAGACCTTGGTGACGCCGTACATCACGTCCATCTATTCCGGGATGATGATGGATCGGTATTGCTAGGATCTCTTCCGGTGCCATTTCGGCGCCATTTGGGCGCCAGCGCCGACGCAGGGCTCGCGGCGAGAGCCGCGGCGCCGTCATGAACGCAATCGAGTAGGAGGCGGTGATTAGCCGCCGTCCTCTCTCGCCGTGCGTACCGTTCGGTACACGGCGGTTCACCCGTTAGAAACGTACGCCGCCAGGAACGCAAAGCAAGCGCCCCGCTTCCAAATCCCAAATGGGAAATGGGAACGGGGCGCTTTTTCATGCCTTCCTCACATCACATCCGCATCAGCTGGACGACCCTTCCGTATTCTTCCATCTGCCTCTTCTGCATCATCGTCCGGTACTCCTGCATCAAGCTTTCCTTCCTCATGTCCGAGACAGCCTTCCCATAATCCAAGTCTTCTATCCTGCTGCGGGAAGCCGTCAGGTTGTAAGACGCCAGCGTGTTGTAATTCATCGTGTAGTCCAAGCGGTTCGACGCCGCGCCAAGGGAGCTCCGGTAAGAAGATACCTTGTCAATCGCGTCGCTGATCTGGGAAATGTCAAAATCGCCCGTCACGTCATAGTCCGCGATCCCAAGCTGCTCTAACGCCGCGTTCGGCATCTGGATGTCCATCCCGCTGCCGTCCGCGCCGGACGCCACGTGAGACGCTCCCATGCTGCCATCCAACAGGTTCATCCCGTTGAACTGCGTCTGCGACATGTCGGAAATGGATCCCTTCAGCTGGTCGATCTCCTGTTGGATCGCGTCGCGCTCATCGTCCCCGTAAATCGCGGTGTTCGCGGCTTGGACGCTCAATTCCTGAATGCGCTGCAAGGAATCTGTAATGCCAGACATCCCGCCGTCCGCTACCCTAAGCATGTCCTGGGAAGTCGCCGCGTTGCGCGTGCCCATGTCGATTCCCATGTTCTGCTCCAGCAGTTTCTGCGCAATCGCCAGCCCCGCCGCGTCGTCCGCCGCGGAATTAATCCGCTTGCCGCTCGCCATCTGGCGCTGGGTCTTATGCAAATCCTGCTGCTGGGTGCGGTACAGGCTCTGATCCTGAAGATAACTCCTGCCGCCAATCGCCCCTATGCTCATACAAATCCCTCCTTTCCAATCAAAAAGCAAAAACAAACCGTGAATCCACTTCCCCGATGTTATTATACCGGAAATTTCCCCGGCTCTCAACTCCCTATTCAAAAAAATTTTGTCAACGCACGGCTTCTTTCGCGGCCTTCCCCAGCTGCTCGAACATCGGCAGCGCTTCCTTTAGCTCGGCGGCGATCCTGGCGTCTTCCTTGCTCTCAATCGCGGCGCTAAGCTTGCTTATGGTGGCATTCACCTCGGGCTTGCTCACGCGCTCCCCTTTCTCGTTAATCAGCCCGAGCGTGCCGTTCAGGATGCCGATTTCCCAATTGATGCCCTTGATGATGCCTTGCAGGAATTCATCCGTGTCGTCCTTCCTGTCGCCTTCCAGCTCCAGGATGATGGTCCGGACGCTCCTTACGAACCTCTCGTTATATTCGCAAAACGCGTTCAGCGCCTCGACCTGCTCTGCGCGGTTCTCTTCCATTTCCGCTCTCCTCCTTGAGATCATACGTTATAAATGTCCGCCTTGTAGGCGTCCATGTTCTCCCTCATCCAAGCGATCGTCTCCGCGATCCCCTCGGCGAAGGTGTGCTTCTGTTCCCATCCGGTCAGCGCCTTGAGCTTCTCGCAGCTGCCCAACAGCCGGTTCACCTCGCTCTTTTCCGGGCGGAGGCGCTGCTCCTCGCACACGACGCGGGCGTTGGGATTGATCTGGGAAATGATTTCCCGCGCCAGGTCGCCGATGGAAATCTCCGTCCCTGTCGCGATATTGATTTCCTCCCCGACCGTCCTGTCTGATTCCGCAATCGCGATGAACCCGGCCGCCGTATCCTTCACGTAATTGAAATCACGCGTGGGGGTCAGGGAACCCAGCTTGATTTCCTCCTTCCCCGCTAGGAGCTGGGAAATAATCGTCGGGATGACCGCCCGCGCCGACTGCCTCGGCCCAAACGTGTTGAAGGGGCGCACGATGGAAACCGGGAGGCCGAAACTGCGGTAGAAGCTCTCCGCCAAGCGGTCCGCGCCTATTTTCGTGGCGGAGTAAGGGG
>CAZOLD010000034.1:0-11408 GCA_964580595.1 uncultured Eubacterium sp. | reverse complement strand
TTTGCTTTAGAATCTAGAAGTGATTTTAATCTTACTTTTCGGAAAAGTCAATAGAAAATTAGCACTCTTTTTAAATGAGTGCTAACAAAAGGGCGCTATCGCATCAGGCAGGCGGCGAGCCTGTCGTTCATTTCCGGCTTCATGAAGCAGAACCGGATGAATTTGTCGTTCAGGAAGGGGAAGGTGGAGCAGTCGCGGATCATCATCTTTTCCCGGATCGCGCGCTCAAAGAGGACGCCCGCGGTCAGGCCGTCCGGCAGCAGGCGCACCAGCATGAAGTTGGCGGCGGGCGGGTAGACATGGAACCGGCCGTCCTGCCGGAACATCTCGCTGACCCTTTTCCGCTCCGTGGAAATCAATTTCCGCGTCCGCTCCTGGTAGTCGGCGTCACGGAACAGGATCTCCCCGGCGATGGCCGCTAAGGAATTGATGGCCCACGGGCTCATGCGCGTGTTGACGGTCTCGATGAGGCCGCGGTTGCCGGTGACAGCATATCCCAGCCGCAGGCCGGGAGCGGCGAAAAATTTGGAAACGCCGCGCAGGATGGCGAGATTGCCATATTCATCGGCCAAGGGGACGGAGGTGATTTCCTTCTCGTTGTCCGCAAATTCCACATATGTCTCGTCTACTAGGACGAAGATGCCGTTTTTTTCGCATACGCTTAGGATTTCGCGCATGGACTCCCTGGTTATGGCCCCGGAGGTAGGGTTGTTGGGGTTGCAGATGACGAGGAGGTCGATGTCCCCGTTAAGCTGCCCCGTGAAGTGCCCGACGTCTAAGACGAAATCCTGTTCTTCCGGCAGCGGGTAATACAGGCATTCGCCCCCGCTCAGGGCGATTTCCCTCTCATATTCGGAATAGGTAGGCCCGATGACCATGGCCTTCTTTGGGCGCCGGATCCGGATGAAGAGGGAAATTAGCTCCGAGGAGCCGTTCCCGATGACGATATTCCCATAATTCGTCCCCACGTATTCCGCGATGCACTTCCGAAGCGACGTATATTCCCGGTCGGGGTATGTAGAGATCGCGTCGATGTGCCCGGCTAACGTCTCCCGCAGCCGGTCTGAAATGCCCAAGGGGTTGACATTCGCGCTGAAGCTGGTAATCTCCTCTTTCTTGATGCCGTAAGCCTGCTCCACTTTCTCCAAATCGCTCCCATGGAAATGCCCTTCGTTTTGCAGCATAGGAAAACCCCCTTTGAAACGCAAAATCATTAAGACGTTTACAGAAATTCGTTTTTCTTGTATAATAAGCCCATATTCGGTATCATTATAGTACATCATCGGGAAAATGCAACCGGGGGGGCGGGTGACGATTTGCAAAAGAGGATACAGGAGCTGGCGGCGGGGAAATGCGGCAGCCACGGCTGCGCCCTAATTATTTCCGTCCGCGAGCTGGAAATCGAGGCGACGGAGGGGAAGGCGGCGTCGGGCAGCTTTACCATAGAGAGCGCGGACGGCATGGCGGCGGTCGGGCAGGCTTATTCCTCGAACCCCAGGATGAAGTGCCTGACGTCCGCGTTCCGGGGGCAGAAAGCGCGGCTGGAATATGAGTTTTTCGCCGAGGGCCTAAAGGATGGCGACGTCCAGAAGGGGAAGTTCCATATCATCAGCGACTACGGGGAATATGACGTCCCCTTTACCGTGAGGATCCTCCGCGAATACGCGGACAGCTCGATGGGGAAGGTGAAGAGCATCGTCCAGTTCGCGAATCTCGCGGCGCATTCCGGCAAGGAGGCCGCGAAGGTGTTCGGGAAGCCGGAGTTCCCGAATCTTTTTGGCGGCCGGGAAGAGGAGGAGCGTCTGGCCTATGAGATGCTGGCGCGCCGCCCCTGCACCGTGGAGCAGGTGGAGGAATTCCTGATCGCGGCCGGGAAGAAGAAGCGCGCGGATTTCCATGTGGAGGAAGCGGAGCGCGAGTTCCCGCAGATGGAGGAGAGCGCGAGGCAGCAGGTCGTCCTGTCAAAGGAAGAGCCCGGGTGCATTTCCATCGAGATGGCCAGCGACGCCGAGTGGGCTAAGCCCGTAAAGGGGACCGTCACGGCGGACGACTTCATAGGGGGCCGCGCGGTTGCGGAATATGACATTGACGCGGGGAAGCTGCATGCCGGGAAGAATTTCGCGCGGCTGACCTTCCGGACGGCGTTTCGGACGGAGCAGGTGCAGATATGCGTCCTCAGGAAGAAGGCGGCGCGCGATAGGACCAAGGCGGAGGTCCGCAAGAAGATGGTCGAGATCGGGAGAGCTTATGTCAGCTTCGGCCTCCGGAAAACCGTGACGGGCGCCTGGGCGAAGCTGACGGGGCAGAAGTTAGACGAGCTGCACCTGCTATGCCCGGACAACCAATGGTACCTCTTAGCGAAGGCGCAGGTTTACCTGGTGAACCGGCAGCGGCAGGAGGGGGAGTGGGCGCTAAAGGAGTTCCCGAAGCGCGAGGTGGACAAGGATTCCCCGCTTTACGCGTATTTCTTATATGTCAAGACGCTTTTTGAGCCGGAACCCTCCGACGTGCATAAGAAGACGGAGGAAGTGAAAAAGATTTACCGGAAGAACCAGGAAAACAACCTGCTGTTTTGGATCCTGCTGTTCATGGACGAGGAGCTAAGCTACAGCCCGGGCAGGAAGCTTGACGCGATAGAGAGGCAGCTTGCGAGGGGCGGCGAGAGCCCCGCCCTGTACCTAGAGGCATACCGTTTGTATTCCATGGAGCCGTACCTCATCACGACGCCGGGGCGCTTCGAACGCAAGATTTTGAACTGGGCGGCGAAGAACCATGCCGTCACGAAGGACATCGCGGAGCGCGTCTGCCAGCTCGTGCCGAAGATCCCGGAATACCACCCGCTGTGGTACCGGATCCTGGAGGCCTGCTATGAGGCATACCCCGAAAAGGAGATGTTATCGGCGGTGTGCGGCTATTGCATGAAGTGGAATTGCTACGGGAGCCGGTATTTCAAGTGGTACCAGAAGGGCGTGGAGGAGGATTTGAAGATTGCCGGGATCTTTGAGGCATGGATGCTTTCAGCGGGGAAGGAGCAGATGAGGCGGATCCCGAAGCCCGTCGTGGTATATTTCCGTTACAACAAGGGCCTGCCATACCAGCAGATGGCGCTCCTCTACGAAGCGGCGGTCGAGAACCGGGCGGCCTGGAAGACCAGCTTCCCGCATTACAGGAGGGGGATGGAGGAGTTCGCCCTAAGCCAGCTTCGCTTGGGGCGGGCGGATCGGCAGATGGCCTCGATTTACCGGGAGGTCTTAGAGCCTGAAATGATTACGGAAGAGCTTGCGGACAGCTTAGCGAAAATCCTCTTCATTCACGAGGTCCCCTATTCGAACCCGAACGCGCGCCTTATCATCCTCAGGCAGTATCCGCTAAAGGGCGAGCAGGCCGTCCCGCTCAAGGACGGCAAGGCTTATGTCAGCATTTACGGCGGCACTTACCGCATCATGGCGGAAGACGACAAGGGGAACCGCTTCCTGCCGGAAGAGGAGCTTCATCCCGTGCCTCTTTTAGACAGCGAGAAATTCCTAGAGAGGGGCATCGCGTGCGCGAAGGACAAGATCCCCTTCCTGGTCAAATATTTTGACAAGAAGAAAATCTGGCAGAACTTCTCCAGGGAGGACTTAGATTACGCCCAGGCGCTGATCCGCTCGGACGCGATCCGCGATTCCTACCGCGAGGAGCTCCAATCGCAGATGGTGGATTATTCCTACCACAATTTCACGGGGGACGCCTTAGACGCGTTCCTGCAGTCTGTCCCGTTCGAAGGGCTTTCTAGAGATGGGCGCGGCAAGGTCATGGAGCTTTTGGTGGGGCGGAGGCATTATGGGCGCGTCTACGAGATTTTGCGCAATTATGGGTGCGATAGCATTTCGCCAAAGAAGCTCGTGTACGTGATCAGCTGCCGGATGGAGGAAATCGGCGATGCCGATGGGCCGGACGAGTTCCTGCTGGAGATGTGCCATAACGTGTTCCTGCACGGGAAGTACAACGAGGGCATCCTCATGTACCTCTGCCGCTATTTCCACGGGACGACGGAGGAGATGGCGGGCTTGTGGCAGGCCGCGCGCAATTTCATGCTGGACACGTACGAGTTAGAGGAGCGGTGCATCGCGCAGTTTTTGTATACCGGCGATTATTCCGCGGACGTGGAGCGGATTTTCGAGAGCTACGGGGAGAAGCACGGGAGGGATGAGCTAGTCCTTGCCTACCTTACCCTGATGGCGCACCAGTTCGTCACGAAGGACGCCGTCGTGGCGGATTACGTCTTCGAGAAAATCGGGCGCCTGATGCGGGACGGGCAGGAGCTGAACGAGGCGTGCAGGATCGGGTACCTGAAGTGGTGCTCGAAATCCGAAGGCGGCGCGGATTTTGGCTTAGCGGAGCGGATTTTGGAGGAAAATATCCGTAACGGGGCGTATTTTCCCTTTTATCACCGGCTTCCCGGGGCGCTGGCGGAGAAATACATGTATTTTGACACGCAGTTTTTTGAATACCGGACAAAGCCCGGCACGAAGGTTAAGATTTGCTATTTGCCGGAGCGGCGGCTGGATTACGTGGAATGCGAGATGGACCAGCCTTACGAGGGCATATTCGTGAAAGGATTCTGCGTCTTCTACGGGGAGAAGATCCCCTATTACATCAAGGAGGAGCAGGGCGGGGAATGGGTCATCACGCAAAGCGGGCAGATACAGGGCCAGGAGGTGTGCGACAGCGCACAAGGCAGCCGCTATGACATCATCAACGACATGATGGTGAGCTGCAGGATGTCGGATGAGGCCACCCTAGCGGCGAGGCTTCGGGATTACGCGCGAAAGGACAAGGCCGTGAAGGAGCGGTTCCACATCCTTTAAGGAGGACGCGGGCCAGACGCGGGGCAGGCAAAAATAGGATTAGGCAAGGCAGGTGCATGGATGAGACTGGCAGGGAACGAATGGTATGTCGGCGTGGATCTCGGCAGGAATTGGACGCAGGTGAGCTGCCTGCATTTCGGGCTGCCGGAGCCGGAGACGAAAAGCACGGTGGCGGGGTCGGAGGCATGCCGGATCCCGACGGCGATCTGCAAGAGGAAGTCCACCGGGCAATGGTGCCTGGGGGAAGAGGCCGGGAGGCTGGCGGAGACGGGAGAGGGGTTCTACGCGGACGACCTCTGGGAAAAAGCGCTGGGGCAGGAGAAGGTATTCCTCGGGAAGGAATACCAGGCGGAGGATTTGCTGATGGTGTTCCTGCGCAAGGTCTTGCATATCGCGCTCCCTCCCGCGGGCGCCGCCGCCATGACGAAATGCGTGTTTTCCATTGAGGAGGTCACGGAGGACGCGGTGCGGCTGCTTGGGAGGATGGCGGAAAAGCTGGAGCTTGCGCCGGACCAGGTGGAGATCCAGGATCACAAGGAGAGCTTTTATGCCTACGCGGTCTGCCAGGAGAAGGAGCTTTGGCAGCATGACGTGCTGCTGTTCTACTGCGACGGGGAGGAGGTCTGGCAGCAGCGCCTCTCCTGCGACAGGAATATGGAACCCATGGTCGCGTCCGTGGAGGAGCGCCGGATCGGCGCGCTCCCTAGGGACGTGAAGGCCTGGGACGCCGCGTTTGCCGGGATGGTGCGGGAAGCGGAGTCGGGCAGGGTCGTTTCCTCCGTTTACCTCATCGGGTCCGGGTTTGAGGGGAACTGGATGCGCGAATCGCTCCAGGCGGTCTGCCGGGGGCGGCGCGCCTTCCAGGGGAAGAACCTGTATACGAAGGGCGCCTGCTATTCCGCGATGCTCTCTAACCATAAGGACCAGGCCGGGACCGTGTATTTTTGCGATTACAAAGTGAGGGAGAACCTGATGCTAAAGGCCACGAAGGGGGATTCCACTTACTTTTACCTCCTGGCGGAGGCGGGGATTAACCGGCATGAGGCCGGAAAGGAGCTGCGCATCCTCCTTTCCGGGAGCGCGTCCCTGGATCTTTGGCGCCAGGATCCGGGGAGCCGGGGGGCGAGGGTCGAGAGCCTTGAGCTCCCGGGGCTGCCGTCCGGGGAGGAACGGTGCCGCCTCTCCCTCTCGCTTTGCCAAAAGGAAGGCGGAGGGCTTTCCTTAGTGATTCGGGACATCGGGTGGGGGAGCTTGCGCGCGGGGACGGGCCTGGAGTGGGAATATGAGCTGTAGGAGGGCGGCGGCAGGGGAAGAATGCCGCGCCGGCACGGCGAGGGAGGAGCTGGCATGGGTGACATATGGTTGTGCGGCGGGAAGGTAGCGGAGCAGCCCCTGGTGATCGAGGAAGAGGGCGTCAGCCTCTATTCCTTCGAGGAGCTGTGCTTCTACCTGTTCGAGAACGCGGGGACGGTGGAGGAGAGCTTTTTCCATGAGAGCCTCTGCCTTTGGATCGAGGAGGAGCTGGGGGAAGGGAAGCTATCCGGCGTCATCCGCGGCGGGATCGCGCAAGAGAGGAGCTGCAGCTGGTTCATGGAGCAAATCCTTTCCGCCGGGGGGTATTACACGAACGCCCAGGTGCAACAGGCGGCGCATATCGCGGAACGCATGGGCATGGGAAGCCCGCTAGAGCGATTAAAGCTGCGCGGCGACAGGCTGCTGCGGGCGGGCAGGCACAAGGACGCCGTATTGGAGTACCAAAAGGCGCTGCGGCAGGCGGGGGAAGACGCCGGGCAGGACGTGGCGGCGAAGATCTGGCACAATATGGGGACGGCATACGTAAAGCAGATGCTCTTTGCCCAGGCCGCGGAATGCTACAGGATTGCCTTCGAGCAGGGGC
Source organism: uncultured Eubacterium sp. (assembly GCA_964580595.1). Lineage (GTDB taxonomy): Bacteria > Bacillota > Clostridia > Lachnospirales > Lachnospiraceae > Petralouisia. The sequence continues at coordinate 4,661 of CAZOLD010000034.1, read as the reverse complement.
AGATGGAAGAAAGCAAGGCGGATTACCTCCTGGCGCGCTCTTTCGCGGAAAATGCCAAGGACGGGGAAGGGGCGGACGGCCGGGCGGACGCGGGGCTGCAGGGAGAGCTTTTGGAGCTGGCCGCGAGAAAGCAGGCGGGGGACCGCGCGGGTTACGAGAAGATGCTGGAGGAGATTTTGTGGCGCCTCCGGGCGGAATACCGGAAATGCGATAGCGATGGGATTGTTTGACGATGGGATTGTTTAGAAGGAAAAAACCGAAATATGTGGAAGACGTCTTAGAATATGACGCGAACGCGCAATTGGAGCAAAAGCCTCCCGCCGGGAAACCCGGGAAAAAGGAAAAGAAAGAGGCGGAGAATCCCGCGAAGGAATATTGCGGGCAGATTTTAAGCGCGGCAAGGGACTTGGAGGATTCGAAGCGGGAATACAAGGTCGTGACGGAATACCTTACGGATATCCAGAAATTAGAGAACCTGCCGGAAGAGGATTTTTCCCAAATCCAGGAAACGGCGAGCAAGGTGGTCGCGTTAAGCGAGACGAGGAACCGCTACCTGAACCGGGCGAAGACGATTTCCGACGCGCAGTTCGCGCAAATGGAGCAGCTAAGCGACGACATGCCTGAAATCATCAACCGCCTCAAGGCGAACGAGTCCTATCAGGCCATGGTGCAGCGCGATATGCGGCATTTGGAAGGCGAGAAGGAGGAGTGGAATTATTTCAAGGAGGGGTTAGAGCGGGAGCAGGGCATCTTGCGCAAGCTGCTGTACGCGCTGCTTGGCGTGTTTGCCGTGGCCCTGCTGGCAGTCCTCATCATGGGATATGTCATGGAGTTTGACGCGAGCCTCCCGTTCCTTTTGATCGTCCTGGCTGCCGGTGCGATCGGGGCCGTCCTGGCGCTGCGCCTCCAGAACGACAAGCTTGACACGCAGCGGGCGCAGTTAAACATCAACCGCGCGGTCATGCTCATGAACCGGATGAAGCTAAAGTATGTCAATATCACGAACGCGGTGGATTACGCCTGCGAGAAGTACCATGTGCGGAATGGCTACGAGCTGGAATACACCTGGCAGCAGTACTTAGAGGCGGTCGAGGAGAGGAAGCGGTATGAGCGCACGAACGATGAGCTAGAATACGCGAGCGGGAAGCTGGTGCGCCAGCTGCAAGGGTATCAGCTGTACGATTCCAGGATATGGACCTACCAGGCCAACGCGCTCATAGACAAGCGCGAGATGGTGGAGGTCAAGCACGGGCTCTTGGTGCGGCGCAAGAAGCTTCGCTCCGCGGTGGAGGAGCAGGTGGGCATCATACAGTCCGTGAAGCGTGAGATCTTAAAGCTCCTCCAGGAGAACCCTGGAAACGAGGAGGAGATCCACGGGCTTTTGCGTGAAGTGGACCAGCTGTGCGGCCTGGCATAGGCGCGTGAAAATTCCTCTTGCATTTTCCCGCGATTAGTGATACGATGTCCTTATGGAAATCTGGATGACCTAAGGCTTGAGAGTGGGCGAGCGCCCACTCTCAGTTTTTTGTTTATGCCTTGGGGCCGGGAAGAGGGTGTATGGGATGTCGAAGAAGGAAAGTTACGAGCGGCAGGCGGAAGAGCTCCTGCTCCCCTTGATGGAGGAATTCCAGTTCGAGCTTGTGGACGTCGAGTTCGTGACGGAAGGCGGGGAACGGTACCTGCGCGCATACATAGACAAGGAAGGCGGAATCACGGTGGACGACTGCGAGCTGGTGAGCAGGCGGATGAGCGATCTCTTGGACGAGAAGGATTTCATCGAGGAATCCTATATTCTCGAGGTAAGCTCCCCGGGGCTTGGCAGGCCTCTCAAGAAGGAGAAGGATTTTGCCAGGAGCCTGGGCAAGGAAGTGGAAATCAGGACGTACCGTCAAGTGGGAGGGCAGAAGGAATTTTGCGGGATCTTAAAGTCCTACGACGCGGAGTCCGTGACTTTAGACATAGAAGGGGGAGGGACGGCGACATTCCGGAGGAAAGACATCGCCTTGGCGCGGCTGGCCTTTCATTTCTGAGGAACCCGGATAAGGGCGGTTATGATTCAGGAGGAGAAAAGGGATGAACAACGAGTTATTAGAAGCGTTAGATATCTTGGAAAAGGAGAAAAACATCAGCAAGGAGACCTTGCTTGAGGCGATCGAGAATTCCTTGATTACGGCGTGCAAGACCCATTTTGGGAAATCGGACAATATCAGGGTGGACATGAACCGCGAGACGTGCGAGTTCCATGTTTACGCCGAGAAGACCGTCGTGGGGGAGGTCGAGGATCCGGTCATGGAAATCAGCCTCGGGAACGCGAAGATGATTGATCCGAAATACGAGATTGGCGACATCATCGACATCGAGGTGAAATCCAAGGAGTTCGGGCGCATTGCCACGCAGAATGCCAAGAATGTGATTTTGCAGAAGATCCGGGAAGAGGAACGCGAGATCTTGTTTGGCCAATACTACGAGAAGGAGAGGGATGTGGTCACCGGGATCGTGCAAAGGTACATGGGCAGGAACATCAGCGTCAACTTAGGTAAGGTAGACGCGATTCTGAGCGAGAACGAGCAGGTGAAGACGGAATCCTTCCAGCCGACCGAGCGCATCAAGGTCTATATCCTGGAAGTGAGGCCGACGTCGAAGGGGCCTAGGATCCTGGTGTCGAGGACGCATCCGGAGCTGGTGAGGCGCCTCTTCGAGTCCGAGGTGACCGAGGTGAAGGACGGGATCGTGGAAATCAAGAGCATTGCCAGGGAGGCGGGGAGCCGGACGAAGATTGCCGTGTGGAGCAACGACCCGGACGTGGACCCGGTCGGGGCTTGCGTCGGCTTGAACGGATCCAGGGTCAGCGCCATCGTCCATGAGCTCCGCGGGGAGAAAATTGACATCATCAATTGGAGCGATAACGCGGCCATGCTGATCGAGAACGCGTTAAGCCCGGCGAAGGTCATTTCCGTCATCGCGGACGCGGAGGAACGGGCCGCGAAAGTCGTCGTGCCGGATTACCAGCTTTCCTTAGCGATCGGGAAAGAGGGGCAGAACGCGAGGCTGGCGGCGAGGCTGACGGGGTATAAGATTGACATCAAGAGCGAGACGCAGGCGAGGGAGGCCGGCGATTTCATCGATTACGAGAACGACTACGAAGAATACGACGAATACGAAGATGAATTTTATGACGACGGGTACGCGGACGGCGACGGATACGCAGACGATGGCGGATACGCGGACGGCGACGGATACGCGGACGGCGACGGGTACGCGGACGGCGACGGATACGCAGACGATGGCGGATACGCGGACGACGATGGCGGGTACGCGGATGACGATGTCGGGTATGCGGACGGCGACGGGTACGCGGACGGCGGTGGTTACGCGGACGAGGGCGAATACGCGGACGGCGACGGATACGCGGACGGCGACGGGTACGCGGACGAGGGCGAATACGCGGGCGGCGACGGATACGCGGACGATGGCGGGTACGCAGACGATGGCGAGTACGCGGACGATGACGGGTACGCGGACAGCGGCGGGTACGCGGATGACGGCGAATACGCGGGCGGCGACGGGTACGCGGACGAAGGTGAATACGCGGACAGGGACGGCGCCGAGCATGGGGAGGAAGGCGGCGAGGCCCTGGATGAGTAAGAAGGTACCGGAAAGGCAATGCGTGGGATGCAGGGAAATGAAGGGCAAGAATGAGCTGCTGCGCCTCGTCAAGACCAAGGAAGGAGAGGTTGTCCTGGATGGTTCCGGAAAAATGAACGGCAGGGGAGCCTATCTTTGCCCCAATGGGGAATGCCTGAAAAAAGCAATCAAGGCCAGGGGGCTGGAGCGTTCCCTCAAGGCGGCGGTACCAAAAGACGTGATAGGGGAACTGGAAAAGGAGATGGGAAAAGTTGCGGCAGGATAGGATATTGTCATTGCTTGGGATGGCAGAGAAAGCGGGCAAGGTCGCGAGCGGCGAATTTTCCACCGAGAGGGCGGTGAAGCGCGGGAGCGCGTTTTTGGTAATCGTGTCCGCGGACGCCTCGGAAAATACGAAGAAGAAGTTCCGCGACATGTGTTCCTTTTATGGGGTCCCCCTATGTGAATATGCGTCGAAGGAGGAGCTTGGCCACGCGATTGGCAAGGAATTCCGCGCTTCGGCGGCGGTAATGGACCAGGGATTCGCGAAAAGCCTGGAAGAAAAAATAAAGAGCGCGGATAACGGTTAAGGGCATGGGCACTTCCAAAGATGGGGAAATGCGGCCGCCGAAGCGCGGAACAACGGAGGTTATATAACGTATGGCAAAGGTCAGGATATATGAAATTGCGAGGGAATTGAATATAGAATCTAAGGAAATCATCAGTTTCTTAAAAGAACGCAGCATCGCGGGAAAGGTGGCGAGCAGCTCCATTGAGGGAGATGTGCTTGACATGGTGAGGGGCCGATTCGCGGGAAGCAAGGAAGCCCATGGGCAGGCCGCGGAAAGGAAAGAAGGCGGGCAGGCAGGAGCGGCAACGGCTAGGAAAGCGGGCGAAAGCGTTCCTAAGACGAGCGCGGGCGCGGGAACGCGCCCGGCGCGGGAGAAGGCCGCGGACGGCGAGTCACGGGATAACGCGCGGGAGAAGGCCGCGGACGGTGAGTCGCGGGATAACGCGCGGGAGAAGGCCGCGGGCGG
>CAZOLD010000033.1:9058-11644 GCA_964580595.1 uncultured Eubacterium sp. | reverse complement strand
TCCGCCAACGCCTCCAAATCCAAGCAGGCGACCTCGAGGAAGCGCGCCCTTGAGAAAATCCAATTGGAGGAGATCCGGCCGTCCAGCCGGAAATACCCCTATATCGATTTCCGCCCGAACCGGGAAATCGGGAACGAGGTCCTGACCGTGGAGAACTTAAGCAAGACCATCCACGGCGCCAAGGTGCTAGACAATGTTTCCTTCATCGTCGGGCACGACGACAAGATCGCGTTCGTGGGGAGCAACGAGGCGGCGAAGACCGCCCTGTTCCAGATCCTCATGGGCGAGATGGAGCCGGATTCCGGGAGCTACAAATGGGGCGTCACGACTTCCCAATCCTATTTCCCGAAAGACAATACCCAGATTTTTGACACGGACATGCAAATCGTGGAATGGCTGACGCAATATTCCGAAATCAAGGACGCCACGTACGTGCGCGGCTTCCTGGGGCGCATGCTGTTCGCGGGGGAGGACGGGGTCAAGAAAATGCGCGTCCTCTCCGGCGGGGAGAGGGTGCGCGTCCTCCTGTCCCGCATGATGATTGCTGGCGCGAACATCCTGATCCTGGACGAGCCGACCGACCACCTGGATATGGAGGCCATCACCGCGCTGAACAACGGGCTGATGAAATTCAAGGGGGTCATCCTCTTTTCTTCCCGCGACCACCAAGTGGTGCAGACGACGGCCAACCGTATCATAGAAATCCTGCCGGACGGGAGCATCGTCGACAAGGTCACGACCTATGACGAATACTTAGAAAGCGACGAGATGGCGAGGAAGCGCCAGGTATACTCCACCAGCGACGCGCAGGAGGAGGACGACTGAGGCCCGCCGGCGCTCACCGGTACTCAAACGCGTTCTCGACGTGCCGGATCTCCCCGTCCCCATACAGCGCGATGACGTCGAACCGGCAGGGGCGCTCCTCGCCTAGGCGGGAATAGTACCACATTGCCGCCTGGCAGATGCGCCTTTGCTTCCAATACCCTACGGCTTCCGTCGGGTCCCCGTAGTCCCCGGCACTGCGGAACTTCACTTCCACGAACACCAGCTGGCGCCCTTCCTCCGCGATGATGTCTATCTCCCCAAACGAGTTCCGGTAATTCCGCTCCAGGATGCGGTATCCTTTCCCGCGCAGGTATTCCGCGGCGAGCTCTTCCTGCTCCGTGCCAATCCTGCGCTTGTTCATGCCCTTTTTCCCTCCCGCGTTTTCCTTCGCCTTGCGCGAATCGCTTCGCGCGGCTTCCCGCATCGTTTCGTCCCGCTAAGCTTCCCGCGCGCCCGCGCCGCCCTACCAGGATTCCCATGCCTTCGTGCCGCACTACCGGAGTTTCTCGCGAATCCTGTCCATGTCGTCGACGAACACGAGAATCTCCGCGACCACCTCGTAGAGCTCGGGCGGTATCATTTCCCCGATTTCCAGCTTGGAAAGCGTTTTCGCCAGCTTCGTGTCGCGGTAAAACGGGATTTTCTCCTCTTTCGCCGCCTCAATGATTTTCTCCGCGACATACCCTTTCCCGGTGGCGACAATCTTAGGCGCCACCTCCCCGGGCTCGTAAGCCAGCGCGACCGCCGTCTTCTGTGCCTCGCCCGGCTCCGTATCCATCGTCACGGGCTCTTTCGTGTTCTTATACCTGACATCTCCCATAGGAACCGCCCCTCACATCTTCACGCTTTTAAGCGCCCGCGTTCTCATGCTTTCACGTCAAAAGAATACCTGCGCACCTTCCCTGCCGGGCGCTCCTGCTCCAGGAAATCCTGCACGAAATCCTGCTCTTTCTTCCGGTTCTCGACCTGCACCTGGCATTGGTACCCTTTCTGCTCCAGGCGTTCCGACAACTGGTCGGAAAACTGCTCCAGCAAACGGCAGGCGACGGCGTCCTCCAGGTAAAAATCCGCCTGCACGGACGTCCCCATCAACTTGACATAGATATCCGTGGCCCCTAAATGATCCAAATCCAAATGGAGCAGTGCCGTCACGCCGTTCTCGCGGTCAAGCGCCTTTTTCTTGTTCGTATATACGTACAAATCGCTGTGCGCGTTCTGGTTCTGCAGCTTTAGCGGGAGCTGCACGTAAGCGTACATCTGGTTCAGCTGGTTCATGAAATCCAGGCTTCCCTGCAGGGAGCGCGCCGTGTCCGCTAAGGCGCTCCCCTCCTTCCCCGCCTGGGAAAGAAATTGCGACAGCTGCGCCATCTGCCTGTTCAGCCGCTGGTAAAATTCCTTGACGGCCCCTTCTTCCTTCAGCTGCTCCGGCGTCAGGGTCCATTGCTCCGCCATCGCCTGCTTGAGCAGCGCCTTATATTCCTTGGATAGGAATAGCTTTTGCGTGGATTCCGGCTTCCCGCTTCCAGCCGCGGTTTTCATGATCTGCTGCAGCATTTCCGCGGAGGAAAGCATCGTGTTCAGTTGGCCATCGGAAAACAGCTGCGCGTTTTCCGCCATGCCGGGGATTGCCTTTAACATGGCGGAAAGCTCTTCCTGCTGGCCTTGGGAAAGGATGCTCGCGACGTCCGTTCCCTGCGCCTGTCCCGCGACATTTTGCGCCTCCGCACCTGCCTGTCCCGCGACGTTTTGCGCCGCTTCGCC
>CAZOLD010000033.1:7898-8958 GCA_964580595.1 uncultured Eubacterium sp. | reverse complement strand
CCGTATCCCCAAACAGGATTTTCAGCAGCTGCTGCTGGAAATCGGACAATCGCGCCGCGCCTCCGCCCGCGCCGGGAGCTTCCTGGGCGCCGCCCTGCCCCGGCGCGCCAAGCTCGATATTTTCCAAAAATACCTGTTGCCCCCCGGATCCGTCCTTCCCGAAAATCTGTTCCGGGAGATCCGCGATCCCCTCCATCAGCGCCGTCATCTCGGGAAGGATCGCCTGCTGCCCGTTCTTATAGCTTTGGAACTGGGTCAGCGATTCCTCGTTTATGGCAAAGCCAAGCTTTTGCATTTGCGCCAGCGTCTGTATGTCAGCCTGCGGGAACGACGCCAGAGCCCGCGCCATCTGCTGCAGGCTGCTTTTTCCGATGGGGAGCTGCTCTATCATCATCTCGTTGACCATGGACAGGTTCCGCTCGGTAGGCTTCAGACCTGCGGCCTCTAGAGCCTTCAGCAGCGTCGGGTTCTGCGCCCCGTCCACGCTCACCGGACGGATGGAAATCTGGTCGCCCGTATTCGACTTTACCTCGAAGAGCATGGGCTCGCCCACCTGGAGATGGACGCCCGCCTCCATCCGCGCCGTGATGCTCTGCCCGTCGCTTAAGCCAAGCGTCACCTGCCCGTTGCGGATGTCCGTGACCGTGCCCTCAAATACCTTGCCGGGCGTAAGCTCCTGCCCCTGCGCCGGCGCAGTGCGGACAGCCTCCCTTGCCTCCGGCAGCGCCCTCGCGCCGGACGCCGAATTATTCTGAAATTGATTAATGCTCCCTAACAGTGACATCTGCCTCTTCCCCTACTCTCCATCCCTAATTTCTTTCCGGTTCCATTCCTATTTCCGACATCCCTGCGTGTCGCCCTTTCCCGCGTCGCGCCCATTCCCGTCATTCCTGCACTCGCCGTTCCTGTTCCCATTGTTCCCGCACGCGTCGTCCTTGTCCCAGGCACCTGTTCCCATTATTCCCGCACGCGTCGTCCCTGTTCCCATTGTTCCCGCACGCGTCGTCCTTGTCCCGATCACCCGTTCCCGTCATTTCCGTCCTGGCGCGCCCGTCCCCAT